>CAYYFR010000001.1:0-49322 GCA_964470865.1 uncultured Burkholderiales bacterium
TGGTGGAGAAGAGGAGGATCGAACTCCCGACCTTCGCATTGCGAACGCGACGCTCTCCCAGCTGAGCTACTTCCCCGAAAACTACCGTCGAATCTTACCAAAAACGCGGTATCTACGCCGCCCTCAGGCGCGATTCTCGGCGATGTGCCGCGCCATCGCGGCGATCACGCCTGGTGCTTCGCCCAATGCCGGGCGCAAAATGAAGCGCACCGCCGGATGGGCTTCGCGCGCGGTCTCGATCAAGGCCGGCAGGTCGCGCTTCAAGTGCCCGCCCTGGGCCATGAAGGCCGGCACGATGTCGATTTCCATTACACCCTTGGCGATCAGGTTGTCCAGCGTTTCTGCCAATGCCGGCTGCATGAATTCGAGATAGGCGATGGTGACGCCGGTGTCCGGGGCCCTGGCCCTGACTTCGTCGCGCAGGTGCTCGAAGGGACGCGCCCATTCAGGGTCGCGGGCACCGTGGGCGAAGATGACTATGGCTTTTTTCATCGTGCTTGTCCTCTGCTGTGCAGGCGGCCTTGCTTCATCCTGACCCGCTGCCGCCACAGGGGAAGGGACGATGTCTGAGTGCTACATAAGAATGATGTCGTACTGCTCCTGGAAGTACATGCTCTCCACCGCCAGCGATATCGGCTTGCCGATGAAATCCGACAGCATCGCCAGCGCCTGCGACTCTTCCTCGAGAAACATGTCGATCACCGATTGCGCCGCGAGGATGCGGAATTCCTTGGGATTGAACTGCTTGGCTTCGCGCGTGATCTCGCGCAGCACTTCGTAGCAGATGGTACGCGGGGTCTTGAGCTCGCCGCGGCCCTGGCATACCGGGCATTGCTCGCACAGCACATGGGCCAATGATTCGCGGGTGCGCTTGCGGGTGATCTCGATCAGCCCCAGGCTGGTGAAGCCGGAGACGCCGATCTTGGTGCGGTCCAGCGACAGGATCTTGTTGAGCTCGGCCAGCACCGCCGTCTTGTGCTCGTCGCTGTCCATATCGATGAAGTCGGCGATGATGATGCCGCCGAGGTTGCGCAGGCGCAACTGACGCGCCAGGGCTTGCGCCGCCTCGAGGTTGGTCTTGAAGATGGTGTCATCGAAGTTGCGCCCGCCGACGAAGCCGCCGGTGTTGACATCGATGGTGGTCATCGCCTCGGTCTGGTCGATGATCAGGTAGCCACCCGATTTCAGATCGACCCTGCGCGCCAGGGCTTTTTCGATCTCGGCTTCCACGCCGAACAGGTCGAACAGCGGCCGTTCCCCGGTGTAGTGCATGATGCGTGACGCCACCGTAGGCATGTAGTCGCGCGCGAATTCGCCCAGCTTGACAAAATTTTCGCGCGAATCGATCTGGATGCTGCCGGTGGCCTCGGTGACCAGATCACGCAGGGCGCGCCGTGCCAACGGCAAATCCTGGTACAGGCAGGCGGGTGCCTGCATGATCTGCGCATCGTTCTGGATCTTGCGCCACAGCTTGAGCAGATAGTCGACATCGGTGCCCAGATCGGCCTGGCTTGCGGCTTCGGCCATGGTGCGAATGATGAAGCCGCCGCATTCACCTTCGGGAATCATGTGCTTGAGCTTGTCGCGCAGCAATTCGCGCTCGGCCTCGCTCTCGATGCGCTGGGATATGCCGATATGGGTTTCCTGCGGCAGATATACCAACATGCGGCCGGCGATCGAGACCTGAGTCGAGAGCCGCGCCCCCTTGGTGCCGATCGGATCCTTGACCACCTGCACCAGCACGGTCTGCCCTTCGCGCAGCAGGTGTTCGATCGGCTTGCTGGGCTCGCCGTTGCCGCCATTGTGATTGGCATGGCGTACCTCCCAGATATCGGCCACATGCAGGAAGGCCGCGCGCTCAAGTCCGATGTCGATGAAGGCAGACTGCATGCCCGGCAACACGCGCGCCACCCGACCCACATGGATGTTGCCCACCAGGCCGCGACTGGCGCTGCGCTCGATGTGGATTTCCTGCGCAACCCCTTGCAGCATGACCGCCACCCGTGTTTCCTGCGGAGTGACGTTGATCAGGATGTCTTCATTCATGCGCTTGATTGTGGCACAGAGGCCTTGCCGGCAAACGGCCGTGGTGCGCTTGTGTTCAATTGAAACTGCGCAACAGCACGCCTGGCCTTGGCCGCCCGGCCATGGATCCGCCGGCATCGGCCACCTGCACGCCATTGACCCAAACGCCGTGCACACCGATGGCGTCGGTGTGCAAGCGGCCGGCGCCACCCGGCAGGTCATTGACCCGCCGCTTCGGACCGCGGCCCACGGTTGCCGGGTCGAACAGCAGCAGGTCAGCGGCATAGCCGGGTTTGAGCAGGCCGCGCTCCTTCAATCCATAGACCTGCGCGGTCTGGCCGGTGAGACGCCGCACGGCCTCCTGCAGCGGCATCGCATCGAGGTCGCGCGACCAATGGCCCAGCAGGTGCAGGCCGAATGCCGCATCGTTGAAAAACGTCAGGTGTGCACCGGCGTCCGACAGGCTTACCAGGCTGTACGGGTGGTTGAGCATGCGTCCGACCGCTTCCTCGTCCGAGTTGAGAAGCGTGGCGGTGAAAACCGTGTCGAGGTCTTCCGCCAGTGCCAGGTCGAACATGAAATCGAGCGGATCGGCATTGCCTTCGCGCGCCAGTTCAGCAATGCTGCGCTGCTCAAGGGCGGCATGCGCGGGCAGTTTGGTTTCGACCACTTGCACCTGATCCCACTCGCCATTGAACAGGCGAAACACCGTCGGCGCCGCGATCTCGACACGCATCGCATCGCGAAACGCCGGCGCCGCAATCATGTCCCGAAAGGCAGCGCCGGTAAGCCCCAGCGCCGGCTTCCATGACACCAGGCCCTCGAGCGGGTAGGGCGAATGCAGGGTGAAGTCCATGGTCAACGGGCAACACGACACCGCTCCCAGCAACGCACGACCGCGTTGGTTGGCCGCTGCGATTGCCTCAAGCTCCTTGAATACCGCCTGCGGATTGGTCTTGTTGTGCAGCAGTGCCGCAATCACCACCGGCCGGCCTGACGCCGCCGACAACTCTTCGAGAAAATCGATGCGCGTATGGCCGCCTTTGGTCAGCATGAACACGCCATGCCCGGCTTCACCGAGGGCGCCGACCAGGCTCGCAAGTTCGCTCTCTTCAGCCAGGCGCGAGGGCATCGGCACACCGCCTTCGCCATTGTGCGCGGGCGAAGTGCTGGTGGCGAAACCAATCGCGCCGGCAGCCAACGCCTGCAGCAGCAGGCGTCGCATCTCTGCCACTTCGGCAGGGCTGGCCGCGCGCTTCGAGGCGTCCGCGCCCATGACGAAAGTGCGCAGCGACGAATGACCGGCGAATGCCGCGATGTTGACGGCCGCGCCGCCGCGCTCCAGCATGTCCATGTATTCGGGAATGCTCTCGAAATCCCAGCGAATGCCGGCGCGCAAGACGTCCAGCGACATGCCTTCGACCTGTGTCAGGTTGCGCATGGTGATCTCGCGATCGCGCGCACGGCAGGGCGCGATGGTGAAGCCGCAGTTGCCGATGATCGCGGTGGTCACGCCCAACGCAGGCGAGGGCGCGACATCCGGGTCCCAGGTGATTTGGGCATCGTAATGGGTGTGGTTGTCGATGATGCCGGGCATCAGCGCCAGACCTCTGGCATCGATGGTGCGGCGCGCCGCGCCCAGTGCGCTGCCGATGGCAGCGATGCGGCTGCAGTCTACCGCCAGGTCGCCGTACGCCGGCGCCAGGCCGCTGCCGTCGTAAATGCGGGCGTCGCGAATGATCAGGTCATGCATCGTGTCGAGAGGGGAAAGTTATAATTCGCAGTGATTCGATTCTAACCTGCGCATCGCGGAGCCCAAGGCCCGATGTCCCGCGCAGCTTCAAGCGGGCCTCAATGTCAAATCTGCTCGACAATCTCAACCCTGAGCAATTCCAGGCCGTCACGCTGCCCAATCAATCGGCGCTGATTCTCGCCGGTGCCGGCTCCGGCAAGACCCGCGTGCTGACCACCCGCATCGCATGGTTGATCCAGACCGGACAATGCGCTCCCAACAACATCCTCGCGGTCACCTTCACCAACAAGGCGGCGCGCGAAATGCAGCATCGGCTCGCCGCCATGCTGCCGATCAACCTGCGCGGCATGTGGATCGGCACCTTCCACGGATTGTGCAACCGCTTCCTGCGCGCCCATCATCGCGACGCCGGATTGCCGGCGCTGTTCCAGATTCTTGATTCCGGCGATCAGATGTCGGCAATCAAGCGCCTGCTCAAGGCGCTCAATGTGGATGGCGAGAAGTTCCCGGCAAAGAGCGTGTGCTGGTTCATCAACGGCTCCAAGGACGCCGGCCTGCGGCCCAGGGATGTGGTGGCCAACGACGAACACAATCGCAAATTTATCGAACTCTATGCGGCCTATGAAGCGCAGTGCCAGCGCGAAGGGGTGGTGGATTTCGCCGAGTTGCTGTTGCGCACCTGCGAGGTGCTGTCGCGCAACGAGCCTTTGCGCGAACACTATCGCGCGCGCTTTCGCCATCTGCTGGTCGATGAATTCCAGGATACCAACGAGCTGCAGTACAAGTGGCTGAAGCTGCTGGCCGGGGCCGGCACGCCGCAACCCAACTCGGTGTTCGCGGTCGGCGACGACGACCAGTCGATCTACGCGTTTCGCGGCGCGCGAGTCGGCAACATGCACGATTTCGAGCGCGACTTCCATGTCGAGAACCTGATCAAGCTGGAGCAGAACTATCGCTCGCACGGCAACATCCTCGATGCGGCCAATGCACTGATCAAGAACAACGGCAGCCGCCTGGGCAAGAACCTGTGGACCGACCAGGGCCATGGCGAACCGGTGCGCGTGTTCGAGGCGCAGACCGACCTGGACGAGGGGCGCTGGCTGGTCGCCGAGGTCAAGGCGCTGATCGCCGAAGGGGCCCGGCGCAGTGAGATGGCGGTGCTGTACCGCTCCAACGCACAGTCGCGGGTGATCGAGCAGATGCTTTTCGCCGAAGGCATTCCCTACAAGGTGTACGGGGGCTTGCGCTTTTTCGAGCGCGCCGAGGTCAAGCACGCGATCGCCTACCTGCGCCTTTTGGCCAATCCGGACGACGACACCTCGTATTCACGGGTGGTCAATTTCCCGACACGCGGCATCGGTGCGCGTTCGCTGGAGCAATTGGGCGATGCCGCAGGCAGGCGTGACATGGCCAACCCTGCCGGCATATCGCTGTATCGCGCGGTACCCATGTTGACCGGCAAGGCTGGCAGCTCTCTGAGCGCTTTCAACCAGCTGATCGACAGCATGCGTACAGCGACCATTGGCTTGCCATTGCCTGAGGTGATCGACCACGTGCTCGAACACTCGACCCTGCGCGCGCACTACAAGAACGATCGCGAAGGCCGCGAGCGGCTGGAGAACCTGGATGAGCTGATGAATGCGGCTGCCAATTTCACCGAGGAAGACGAGGATAGCCTGAGCGCATTTCTGACCCACGCGGCGCTGGAATCCGGCGACAACCAGGCGCATGACGGGCAGGACGCGGTGCAACTGATGACGGTGCACTCGGCCAAGGGGCTGGAATTCAACCAGGTGTTCATCACAGGCCTGGAGGACGGCCTGTTCCCGCACGAAAATTCAATCATGGAGCGCGACGGCCTGGACGAGGAACGCCGCCTGATGTACGTGGCAATCACGCGCGCGCGCAAACGCCTGTATCTCTCGTTTGCACAGACCCGCATGCTGCACGGCCAGACCCGCTACAACATGAAATCGCGGTTTTTCGACGAATTGCCGGAGGCACTGCTCAAGTGGCTGACGCCGCAAATCTCCGCCAAGCGCGGCAAGCTGTGGCAGGGAGACCACGATTCTGCAGCGCTCGCACGCCCGGCCTATGCCACGGCCACGGCAGCCAGCGACTCCGGCTTTCGCATTGGCCAGAACGTGCTGCATGCCAAGTTCGGCAACGGTGTGATTGTCGATTCCGAAGGCTCGGGCCAGGAGGCGCGGCTGCAGGTGAATTTCGGCCGCAACGGCGTCAAATGGCTGGCGCTGGCATACGCCAAGCTGGAACGCGTGTAGCGGCAACGCTGTTACGCGGCCGGCGAAGCCGGCGCGGGCGCGCCGTCGGACGGTTCGGCAAAGATCGCCACGTAGCTTGAGTAAAACGAACAGATCATGGCGCAGGCCACGGCCAGCATATAGGGCGTGATGATCAGGGCGGTCAGTGCCGCGCTGCCCTCGCGGCGCGGCATGACGAAGCCCAGGATCAGGCCCAGAAGCAGCGGTATCACACCGGCAAACAATGCCCAGCCCAGGCCGTAGACCAGGAAGGCGCGGGTATTGCGCACCCCGGCGAAAAAACTGAAAAATACCGCCTTGATCGGGCTCATGCCGTGCCACAGGCAAAGGGCAGGCGCGAACCAGAATGCCAGCATGAGCGGCGCATACAGCAGGAGTGCCAGCATGCCCGCCTGTTGCAGGCCGGAATTGCGCACCATCTCCTCGGACAACCTGCCACCCAGCAACATCAGCCGAAACAGCACGCCCCCGTCGATCAATGCGGACACCGCCAGCAACAAAGCAAGTGCCAGCGTATAGGCCACGCCGAGAATGATCTGCGGCTGCGTATTGGTGCGAAACGGGCTGATCAAAAGAGTCGGGAGCGGCACCTGCTTTTTCTGCGCGGCGCGACAGGCCAGCATGAAACCGGCCGAGAAACCGGGGATCAGGGCGGTGGCCACCAGCGGACCGATGACCGGCAGGTTGCTCACCAATACCAGGCACAGCCAGTAAAACAACAGGGTCAGGAGCCAGATCGCCGGATGGGTGCGAAACAGGGCGAAGCCGTGCAATACCCACAGCCAGCCATGCAGCGCCGGAACCGTCTTTACTTCCATGATGTTGCCTTGTCTTGCGTGAGTGTCGAAGCGGCCGCATATGCGCACGACCCGCCATGGCATTTTACGCGATCGGAATTCTGCAGCGCGACGCCTCTTCTCAAGCAAGCCATGGCGCGGTCCAAGTGCGGCGCATCTGCAGAATGCGCTGGAAGTGGCCGGGATCATGCGGCGTGATCATCGGGCCACTGCGCGGCAGGTGAAAATCGAACAACCGTGACAGCCAGAAGCGCAGGGCTGCTGCGCGCAGCATCACGTCCCAGGCCGCGCGTTCGGCCGCCAGCAGGGGCCGTACCGCGTTGTATGCAGTGAGAAACTCACGCACTTCCGATTCGACCAGCGCGCCCGGCGCGTCACCCTCGCGCTCAATGCACCAGTCGTTGACGCAAACCGCGATATCGAACTGCAGGCAGTCGAATCCGGCGAAATAGAAATCGATGAAACCACCGAGTTGGCCGGCCTCGAACAAAACATTGTCGCGGAACAAATCGGCATGCACCGGTCCGCGCGGCAGGGCGTCGTGCCGGTGGCTGGCCTGAAAGGCAAGCTCCTCATCGAGCAGCCGGCGTCCGCCACCATCCATGAAAGGCTTGACCAGCGGCGCAGTCGTGGCCCACCAATGCGGGCCGCGCGGATTTTCCTGAAAACCCGAAAAGCTGGCTCCGGCCAGATGCATGCGCGCCAGCATGGCGGCCACCTGTGCGCGCTCGCCGGCGGCGGGCGTCATATGCGAGGCGCCGGGCAGGCGGCGCACGACAGCGGCCGGTTTGCCCTTCAGGGTACTGAAGTTGCGGCCGGCGCGATCCACCATCGGCCCCGGGCACGGAATGCCTGCCTGCACCAGGTGGGCCGTGAGTTCCAGGTAAAACGGCAACTCATGCGCGCTCAGCTTCTCGAAGATGGTCAGGACGTATTCGCCTGCGCTGGTGGTGAGAAAGAAATTGCTGTTCTCGATGCCCGAGGCAATGCCTTTCAAGGCAAGCGGTCGACCGATATCGAATCCCGCCAGCCAGGGCGCGAGTTCGTCGGGAGTGACGGGCGTGAAGACGGCCATGGTCGAAGCTTTATCGCCAGGCCCCAGGGCCTGCGCCGCAGGTCAGAACGTGCCGATCACCCACATCGGAACACTGAGGTTGTGCGCATCCGCCGGGCCCTGTGTCGGCGTGGAAAACTGGCCGTCGCCCTTTTGGTCGATCAACAGATACGGCGTACCGCCTGGCGGCGTCACGCGCACCATGTAGAGGCGGCCGCGCATGCGGAACTCTTCGACTTTGTCGCCACCGCGCTGGATGATCGTGATCTGCGGCTCCAGCGTCGGATCGATCGCCATGCGTGGTGGCGGTGGCACATCGGCCAGCGGCTCCACTTTTTGCCCCTGGCCACCTGGTTGAGCCTGTACCGAGGAAGCTATCAGGCCAGCGAGCACCAGGATACGAAAGGATGCGGGATGATTTTTCATGATGAGGTTGATTGTAGCAAGCGCTCCGGCCTCACAGGGTCAACAGGCCTTCCCGCTCGGCGGACGAAGGCGAGAAGCCGCATGCCTCGTAGAACTTGAAGATCGCCTCGGCGAACTCTGACATAATTCCAGAAAGGCGCCAGGCCTCGCGCGCCGAGTGGTCCGCCGCCAAGTCGGCGCGGTTGACTTTGATTGCCATATTCGAGATTTCCCCGGTGCCTGGTTGGATTCACTGGCACCGGCCGCAGTCGCGCTGCCGCTTGGCCGGCGCGCCGAGACCGGCAAATCCTGCCAGAAGCGCAAACTTTATCAGGGAGTGTGGATTTCCGATGCCCAGATTGCTGATGGTCGACGGCTCTTCGTACCTGTACCGCGCCTTTCACGCCTTGCCGGACCTGCGCAGTCCGGCAGGCTTGCCCACCGGCGCCATGCATGGCATGGTCAGCATGCTCAAGAAGCTCAAGGCCGAAAACCGCGCCGACTATTGCGCCTGCGTATTCGACGCCAAGGGGCGCACCTTCCGCGACGACCTGTATGCGCAGTACAAGGCGCAGCGCGCACCGATGCCGGATGATCTGGTGCGCCAGATCGAGCCGATCCATGCCCTGGTGCGTGCCATGGGCTGGCCGCTTCTGATGATCGACGGCGTCGAGGCGGATGACGTCATCGGCACCTTGGCCAAAATGGCCGCAGCCGCAGGGATTGAAACCCTGATCTCGACCGGTGACAAGGACCTGGCACAACTGGTGGATGCGCATGTGACGCTGATCAACACCATGAGCAACGAGCGCCTCGACGTGGCCGGGGTGAAAGCCAAGTTCGGCGTGGCACCGGAGCTGATCGTCGACTATCTGACCCTGGTGGGCGACACCGTGGACAACGTGCCAGGCGTCGAGAAGGTGGGGCCCAAGACAGCGGTGAGATGGATTTCCGAGTATGGCTCGCTGGCAGGCGTGATCGCCCACGCGGACCAGATCAAGGGCGTGGTCGGCGACAACCTGCGGCGTGCACTCGACTGGCTTCCCAAAGGGCGCGAACTGGTCACCGTCAAATGCGATGTCGAAGGCTTGTCGCTGGAAACCCTCGGGACGGAAACCACCGATGAAGGATTGTTGCGCGAACTTTTTTCGCGTTACGGCTTCAAGACCTGGCTGCGCGAGATGGAAGGCGGCGCCGTCAGCGCGTCGCCCGAAGTTTCGTCGAACGTCGCGGCCATCGACAGCGCGCCGCCGGCATTGCCGGGCGAACGCCCAAAGCACTATGAGACCGTGCGCAGCCGGACGCAACTCGAGGCCTGGATTGCTCGACTGCAGGCCGCTGAAATCGCCGCGGTCGACACCGAAACCACCGGCCTTGACCCGATGCGATCGAGAATCGTCGGTATTTCGTTCGCCATCGAACCGTTTGCCGCCGCCTACCTGCCGCTCATGCATACCGGTCCGGATGCCGAAGGCCAGCTTGACTTCGATACTGCCATCGCCCTGCTGCGGCCCTGGCTGGAGAATCCTGGGGCAAAAAAAGTGGGGCAGAACCTCAAGTACGATGCCCACATTTTTGCCAACCACGGCATAGCGCTGGGAGGCATCGTGCATGACACCCTGTTGCAAAGCTATGTGATCGAGTCTCATCGCAGTCACGACATGGATTCGCTCGCCACCCGTCATCTGGGACGCACCACCATCAAGTACGAAGCGGTGGCCGGCAAGGGTGCAAGCCAGATCGGCTTCGAACAGGTGGCGATCGACGTCGCCACCGAGTATGCGGCGGAGGACTCCGAAGTCACCCTGCAATTGCACCAGACCCTGTGGCCCCAGATCGCAGCCGACGCCAAGCTCAAGCGAATTTACGAACTTGAAATGCCGGTCGCGCGCGTGCTGATGAAAATGGAGCGCACCGGGGTTCTGATCGACGCGGCGTTGCTGGAAAAACAGGGCGGCGAACTCGGCGTGACCATGCTGGAACTGGAGCGCCGCGCGTATGAGCTGGCGGGCCAGCCATTCAACCTGGGCAGCCCGAAACAGATCGGCGAGATTTTTTTCGAGCGCATGCAGTTGCCGGTGATCAAGAAAACCCCTTCCGGCGCACCATCGACCGACGAAGAAGTGCTGCAAAAACTGGCCGAAGATTATCCGTTGCCCAAGGTGCTGCTCGACTACCGCAGTTTGTCCAAGTTGAAAAGCACCTATACCGACAAGCTGCCACGCATGGTCAACCAGGTCACCGGCCGGGTGCACACCAATTATGCGCAGGCAGTCGCGGTCACCGGGCGCCTGGCTTCCAACGACCCGAACCTGCAGAACATTCCGATTCGCACCGCCCAGGGCAGGCGTATCCGCGAGGCCTTCATCGCCCCCCCGGGCAGCGTGATCATGTCGGCCGACTATTCGCAGATCGAATTGCGCATCATGGCGCACATCTCGAAGGACCCGGCGCTCCTGGCCGCTTTCGCAGCGGGCGAGGACGTGCACCGCGCCACCGCCGCCGAGATTTTTGGCGCCCCGCGCGCTGAGGTGAGTTCGGAGCAGCGTCGCTATGCAAAGGTCATCAACTTCGGGCTGATCTACGGCATGAGCGCCTTCGGGCTGGCGGCCAACCTTGGCATCGAGCGGGATGCCGCCAAGTCCTACATCGAGCGTTACTTCGAACGCTTCGCCGGGGTCAAGCGCTACATGGATGAGACGCGCGTCGCGGCCAAGGCCCAAGGCTACGTCGAAACGGTGTTCGGCCGACGCCTGTGGCTGCCGGAAATCAACAGCCCCAACGGGCCGCGCCGCCAGGGCGCCGAGCGCGCCGCGATCAACGCGCCAATGCAGGGCACCGCAGCCGACCTGATCAAGATGTCGATGATCGCGGTGCAGGCGTCAATCGAGGGCGAACAGTTGAAATCGCGCCTGGTGATGCAGGTGCATGACGAACTGGTTCTGCAGGTGCCGACCGATGAATTGGAGCATGTACGCACCCTGGTGCCGCACCTGATGAGCGCGGTGGCAAGCCTCGACGTGCCATTGCTGGCCGAGGTGGGTGTCGGTGCCAATTGGGATCAGGCCCATTGATCGGGCACCCGGATCGGGCAAGCGCATCTGCACCAGCCCATCTGGGATGGAAATTTCGCCTGGAATTTTTCAGGCGCATGCCGTGCCCGATCGGCTCCCGAGTTTGTCAGGCGCGGTCGTCGGCAGATACATTGCGTTGCATCTGCGGCGCCAAAAGTACCGTGTGTCGCGCGCAATCAATGGCGCAGCGGGTGAGGCGGTGATCGCCGCCGACGCGCCAGACGTGATCATTCTCGATCACTACCTGCCGGATACCACCGGTTGAGCACTGCAGGATGCCCAACGCCTGTTCGAGCCGTTTCAGCGCTTGCATGCCACCGCCGAGTACGAGCGGCTGGGCATTGGGCTTGGCGACCGTACAGCAGATCATCGAGCGCCACCACGGCCGTATCTGGGCCAAGGGCGCGCCCGGCGAAGGCGCGACCTTCTTCTTCACCCTGCAAAGCGCCGATTGATCAGGCGAAGCGCCGCGCGGCATATGCGGCACAGTCGGCCGCGTCGAGGTCCCCGCCAAGCAGGTCGGCCACCATGCGCCCGCTAATGGGGCCGCACGCAAGTCCGACATGGCCGTGGCCAAATGCGTGAATCACGTCTGCAGAAGCTGACGCGGGGCCCAACACCGGCAGCCCGTCCGCAGTCGAAGGGCGATCTCCGCTCCAGAGTTTCACTTCACCTGTTTCGGCCAAGTCACGCAAGCGCGGATAGGCGCGCCTGGCATGACCCAGGAGAATCTCTGCGCGCCGCCAGTCGGGTGCGGCATCCCGTGTTGTCAATTCCACCTGACCTGCCAGGCGCAGGCCGTGGTTGGTGGGCGTATTGGCCATCTTGCCGTCGGCCGGCATCACAGGCATGGGAAGTTCGAAACCTGGTGCGCTGACAACCACGTGGTAGCCACGCTCGCTTTCGAGAAAAACGCGATCTCCCGCGGCGCGTGCCAGGTCCTTGGACGCAATGCCGGCGGCGATCACGGCGCGTTCGCAGACAATCGGCCCGACGTCTGTCAGCACCGCGCGCAGGCGCCGGTTCTCGATATCGAACCCGGTGGCGCGCGTGCGCGCAAGCCTTGCCCCGCGTGCACAGGCATGCCGCACCAGCGCGCCGACATAGGCGCCAGGATCGCGACAGTGCGCACCGGCATCGACCACGATTCCGAAACCATAGGCGGCATCAAGCATCGGCAGCAATCGATGCAGCGCCAAAGCATCGAGTTCGCGCCAGGCGATGCCGTTATCGCGCCGCAGGCGCCATGCCAGGGCTTCCCCCTCAAAGCCGGTGCGACTGGCGTAGGCATACAAAAGGCCATTGCTTGCGATTAGCTCTGCAACCCCGGCCTCGGCGGCAAGCGCACGATGCCGGTCCGGCGCATCACCCAACAGTCGCGCCAGTGCGCGGGCGGTACGCTCGACGCGGGCGACGCTGCAGCCGGATAATACAAACCGCCACAGCCACGGGGCCAGTGCCGGCAGGGCGCCCAGGCGCAGGGTGAGTGGGCCACTTGCATCAAGCAGATAGCCCGGAATCTTTTTCCACAACCCGGGCATCGACATCGGCACCACCGACGCCGGGCTGATCCACGCACCATTGCCGTAGCTCGCCGCCTGCTCACCACCGGGTTCACCAGGCTCGATCAGCGTCACTTGATGGCCGTCGCGCAAAAGTTCCACCGCACAGCAAGCGCCGACGATTCCGGCTCCGATCACCGCTACATGCATGGCCTGCCTCATGGTGCCCGGCAACCTGTGGGCCTTGCCGAAAATCGCCGTCACTGTGAAGATCGTACCGACCAAGACCGCTGCGATATCCCCGCTTGCCGCATACGCCAAACGCCGAAATCTGCGCAGCAGATCCTGACTTGTCCACAGATCTCGGAGCCGTGTCCGGTCGAACCTGAGGACCTACAGGCTGCGGCCGCGTCGTTGGTCGGCGACTTGCTCAATTCAGTGGCCTGGTGCGGTAAAGGTGCATGAACTCTGCGTGGACTGGACCAACGCTTGGTCCCGTTGAAGTACGAACTGTAGCCTGCAGCCGAAAGTCTCCTCCGGGTCGATGTCCATGGCAGCTCCGTGCCAGGCGAAGCGGATTCCATCGCGCAGAAAGCGGCTCCGCAGACGCTCCAGTGAAGGTACGTAAAAGCTCAGCCCGGTCATGCCGGCACCGGCACCGGCAGCGGCAGTTGCAAGTCTCAGTTGCGCTGCGTCAAGTTGAAACACCAGCGCGTCATTCACGCGCGTCGCGGCGCTTGCAGTGCATGCCTGGTAAAGCGGGGCGGCGCTTTCAACGTCCGGCAGGCCGATGTCGAGCACGGCCATTGCGCAGGCCCCATTCGCATGCCTTTGCCATTCGCGGCGCCACACCAGACCCGGCGTCAAGTGCTGGCAGAAATAAAACCATGAGCCCGGAACGGCGTCAGGCTCGAGCCGGGTCACCCGGAAGGATGCATCGGCAATCGCACCGCCGGTCATTTCGACCGGGCGCGAAAAGGTTTGCACAGGCCTTGGCACCAATCCGGCGCGCATCAGCTCGGCATGGGTGACGTCGGCGTCAGTACTACGCAATACGGTCGCCATCAGGCCGAGCGGGCGCGACACAAGTTCCGGGCGTCGCTCAGGCGGTGCGCCGGGTGGATAGCCCAGCAACTCGAGATAGTCGCTTTCGAACACCACCGTGTGGTTGATCGAGCCCAGCGAGTGATGTCCGCGCGCAGTGACAAAAAACCCCAGGCGCTCGAACAGCGCCGCGACTTCATCCATGCGATCGCGGGCGTTGAAAACGATGTGATCAAGTGCGCGCATGCTCAAATCATAGCGCTTCAAGACTGCCAGCGTGCGACCACGCGAGGGCGCGATAATGCTGTGACCGCAACTGACCGGATTTACCCAAATGACTCCACTGAATGGCGCCGAGGCGCTGGTGCGAATGTTGCAACTTTACGGCGTGAAGCATGTATTCGGCCTGTGCGGCGACACCAGTCTGCCGTTCTACGACGCGCTGGCACGGCTTGACCACGGCATCACCCATGTCTTGACGCGCGACGAACGCTCGGCCGCCTATATGGCCGATGGTTACGCGCGCATCGCGCGCCGCCCCGGCGTTTGCGAAGGCCCGTCCGGCGGCGGCGCCACATACATCCTGCCCGGCGTGGTGGAAGCCAACGAGTCGTCGATTCCGCTACTGGCGATCACCAGCGACATTGCGACCACCTCGCGCGGGCGCTATACGCTGACCGAACTCGACCAGGCTTCCTTGTTCCGCCCGCTGACCAAATGGAACGGCGTGGCCAACGCGGCCAACGACATTCCACGCTTGTTGCGCGCCGCCTTTTCGGCGATGAACACCGGCCGTAGCGGCGCGGCGCATCTATCGCTGCCGTTTGATGCCCAGAAAGGCGCGGTCGAAGACGACGAGTTGTGGGCTGATCCGGCGCTGGCGACTTATCCGGCACGGCGCGGTGCCGCCGACCCGCAGGATGTCGAGCGCGCCGCGGCACTGCTGACTTCAACTGCAAACAAACTTGTGATCGTAGGCGGCGGCGTGGTTCTCTCGGGCGCGGAAGCCGAACTGGCCGAATTCGCACACAAGGCTGGTGCGATGGTCGCCACCACGATTTCCGGGCAGGGCAGCCTGGCCGAGACGGACGCGGCCTGCGTGGGAGTGGTCGGCAGCAATGGCGGCACACCCGAGACCCGTGAAGTGGTCGACATGGCGGATCTGATCATTTTCATCGGTTGTCGGGCCGGTAGCGTCACCACCGAGCGGCGCCGTCATCCCGCACCCGGGCGCACGCGCGTGATCCAGATTGACGTCGATCCCGCCGTGATTGGCGCCAACTACGCGGTCGATATCGGGCTGGCAGGCGACGCCCGGCTGGTACTGCGCCAATTGATCGGCGCCCTGGATGGACAAACGGTGTTCCAGATGCCCTCACGCCTGAACCCAGCGATGGTGGCCGCGGCCAAGGCGCGCAAACTTGACGGGTTCATGCGCCTGGCGCTGTCGGACGAGCGCCCGATCAGGCCCGAGCGCGTGGTGCACGAATTGCGGCAGGCGCTGCCCGACGACGCCATCGTGGTCGCCGACCCGGGCACGCCATGCCCGTATTTCTCAGCCTACTTCGAGATCCGCAGCACCGGTCGGCGCTTTTTTTCCAATCGTGCCCACGGCGCGCTGGGCTACAGCATGGCTGCGGCGGTCGGCGCCCATATGGCCGATCCGCGGGTTCCGGTAGTAGCGGTGATGGGCGACGGCAGTTTCGGCTTTACCGTAGGGGAGTTGGAAACCATCGTGCGCCTGCGCATACCGCTTGTGATGGTGGTGATTTCAAACGCAACCTACGGCTGGATCAAGGCTGGTCAGAAAACCGGCTTCGACGGACGTTATTTTTCGGTGGACTTCAATCGCACCGACCACGCAGCCGTGGCGGCCGCCTATGGCGTTGCCAGTTGGCGTGTCGAGGATCCGGCGGCGCTTGCAGCGACATTGCGAGAGGCGCTCAGTCGTGGAGTGCCGGCGCTGATCGATGTGATTTGCCAGCCGCTGCACGAAGCACGGGCGCCGGTGAGTGAGTGGGTGGCCTGAACGCGGCCACCAGGAATGGCGGCGCGCAACAAAAAATGCCTGTGCCGCACCCCTGGCGTGATCATGCCTGACACACACTTTGCGCACTTTGCGCGCTCGGCAGGCGACATCGGCAACGCGGGTAGATTCGCCTGGCCCGTACGCTACCGCGTGGTCGAAGGCGTGCGCCGACATCAGTGATTCACGAAATGGCGCCTGCAGGCGCAAAGCTCTGGCTGACGCGACCGCTCTGGCGGCCCGCCTGGTCGAAGCTGATTTCAACGAAACGGATCGACGCGTCCGCACGCACGGCCAGCACGCTGCTGCTGCGGGTGCCGTAAACCGGCGCCACGATCCTGCGTGCGGCCAGAATACGCTCGCGCTCGAGCCCTACACCGGTAGCAGGCAACTGCGCATCATGCGGAATCCCGGTTTCGGCCAGGGCGGTCAACAATTGCTCGAACATGCGATCTTCGTCCGGCCTCGACGCGACAATCGAGCTCAGGTCAGACAGGAGCCCGGTCGTCTTGGGCCAGGGTGTATTCAGGCGCGCGTTGGAGAGCGCATGAAATCCCGGCGCAAGCCGCTGGGCTGGCGCATCGTGGTTACCGGCGTAGCCGAGGGAGTCGGCATCGCCAACCAGCAGATTGAAGCCGTTGTACTGCGCGCGCGCAGGCGCCAAAGCGCCGAGGTAGTCGTGCGGGCGTTGCAGACCCTGGAGATAATCGGCAACCAGGTGACCGCGTGAACGCGCCTGGCTGTCCGGCGGCGCAGGGTCGCGATGATTGGTCAACGCGGCAAAGCGGCCAGCGCGGGTAACGGCCATCCAGCTACCGCCCCCTTCGAGATCGCGCCCACCGAAAAGCTCGGGTGCGTGCGGCCAGAAAGCAGCTGGCGCGGTCCTGCGTGCGTGGTACTCATCGCGATTGGCGGCCACAATCAGGGAGTAGCCCGGAACCACATGCCAGGCGAGCGCGATCAGGCACATGGCAGCATTTTCAGGCCAGCGGGTCGTGAAAGATCTCGTCGTGGCGGGTCGCGCCTGCCGCCAGAAACGCGCAGATGCCGAAGCGCGCCACACAGTCCGCCAGTGATGCCTCGAACAGCAGGCGCTGGTGCACGCCTTCGTAAATCTCCATCCAGGTGGCAGCGTCGAAAGACTTTTTCTTGAGCCGGCCACGCACGCCACACAAACGATAAATGTCCGACTGCATGGCCACAGCCACCGGAATGAACTCGGCTATCGCGTCAGGCGCAATCCTGTAATACACGTAATGGTCGTGCAGCGCACTCAAGGGCAACGCTCCGGTCGACCTATCGCGCTCGCCGGCCAGACGCAGGGTGTGTCCGGGTTGGCATGCGAGCGACTCATGGCGATTCGGGAATCGCGTACGGCAAGTCCAGAAAAACCAGGGCCGGGCCATCGACGGCCGCCAGATGAATGCTTGCCTCCAGGCGGCTCTGGATCGGCACCACCGCCAATACTGCGCAAAACCCGTCGGCCAAGACAGTCGCGTTGGCGATCGTGCCGCATTCCTGTGCATCGGCACCGCTCGCAAACAACGGCTGGCCGGCGCTCGCAGGTCCCTTGACACGGGCCGGATACATGCGGCGCTTGACCGCACCGCGGTAATGTGCGCGGGCAACGACTTCCTGGCCCGGATAGCAGCCCTTTTTGAAGCTGATGCCACCGATGGCGTCAAAATTGACCATCTGCGGCACGAACTGGTCCTGGGTCGCGGGCGTCAGCCAGACTTCGCCGGCGGCGATCATCATGGCTTTCCAGACGGTCTCGTCACCGCTCACGGCGTTGGCAGCCATGGCGGGGGCCACGATAAGCTCGCGCCGTTGGCCGTCAACCGCGGCCAAGTCTATGCGCATCGCGTCGTCGGTGAGCGCAAGCCGGAGAGGCACATGATGGCCCGTTTCGCCGATCACGCCACTGATCTCAAAACGTTCGCTGGCGTCGTCGATGACCGCCTTGGCACGCAGAACGAACATGCGCAGGCGCTTGACGAGTCCGGGCACCAGAGCCCGGTCGCAGGCAAGATAGATGCGCTCCGGGGTCGCGCACCAGGCTAGAAAACCTGCCAGCATGCGACCTTTGGCTGAGCAATACGCGGTCCATTGGGCTTGTTCCGGTGCCAGATGCAGCAAATCATTGCTCAACTGGTTGTGCAGGAACGATCGGGCATCACTGCCTGACACCTCGATCAATCCGAACGAGGCGAGTCGGGTTCGTAGAACCGGGAAATTCGGGGGATTGGCGCTAATGCTCATATTCAAAGTCCTTTGACGGCTCTATTATACGGGCTCACTTTTTCAAGATGGCTTCATGTTGCGGTTATTCAAGGCGCTGATTTTTCTGGGGATTTTGAGTGTTTTGAGCGCCGGGGCGGGGCTATGGTGGTATGCCGAGCGCGCCATCCCCCTGGGCAGCGCCAGCGTCGATTTCACCATTCCACCCGGCAGCTCCATGCGCACCGCGGCGCGCCTGGCTGCCGGAAGCATGCCCGTTTACCCGGATGCACTGGTGCTGCTGGCACGCATTACGGGGCGCGACACCCGCATCAAGGCAGGCAGCTACGAAATTGAAGCCGGCACCACGCCACTGGCCCTGATCGAGAAGCTCACGCGTGGCGACGTGACCTTGCAGGAACTGACCATTCCCGAGGGCTGGACTTTTCGGCAGTTCCGCGCCGCACTCGACGCCCATCCTGGCGTAAGTCACAATACGCAGGGCTTGAGCGATGCGGCAGTGTTCGAGGCCGTTCAGCGAGCCGAACCGGGCGGTCTGGGACGCCACCAGGAGGGCCTGTTTTTCCCGGATACGTACTTGTTTGCCAAGGGCGCCGCCGATGTCACTGTCTTGCGGCGTGCCTATCGTGCGATGCAGCGTCGCCTGGATTCGGAATGGCAACGGCGTGCGCCCGGGGTCCCTTATGCGAGCGTCTACGAGGCGCTGATCATGGCCTCGATCGTGGAAAAGGAGACCGGGCAGGCACGCGAGCGGCCGTTGATCGCCGGCGTGTTCGTCAACCGCCTGCGCCGCGGCATGTTGCTGCAAACCGACCCTACCGTCATCTATGGTCTTGGCACAAGCTTCGATGGTAATTTGCGCAAACGTGACCTGCAGACCGATGGGCCGTACAACACGTACACCCGCGCGGGGCTGCCGCCGACGCCGATCGCGCTGCCCGGGCTGGCTGCGCTGCAGGCGGCCCTCAATCCCGCGCGAACCGATGCGATCTACTTCGTCGCGCGTGGCGATGGCAGCCATGAATTTTCGGCCAGTCTGGAGGCGCACAATCGGGCCGTGAACAAGTTCCAGAGACGGGGAGGCTAGATTTACAAGCTTATGATTTATCAAAAAAATATCTGGCAATTTGTGTTCGATCAGCGATCATGAAGCGCGGCAAATTCATCAGTTTCGAAGGCCTTGACGGGGCCGGCAAGTCGAGCCATGTGGCGGCGACTGCGGAGCGCTTGCGCAAGCGTGGCGTCGACGCGGTAGTCACACGCGAACCCGGAGGCACTGTGCTGGGCGAACGCTTGCGCGAATTGGTGCTGGCCGAAACCATGCACCTGGAAACCGAGACGCTTCTGATGTTCGCCGCGCGGCGCGAACATGTGGCGCAGGTGATCGAACCGGCGCTTGCGCGCGGAGCGTGGGTGGTCTGCGATCGCTTCACCGATGCCACGCGCGCGTATCAGGGAGGAGGGCGGGGCGTCGACTTGGAGAAGATCGAGATACTGGCACGCTGGGTTCATCCGCATACCAATCCGGACCTGACCTTGCTGTTCGATATTTCGCATCAAGCCGCACGGTTACGTATTAGTGGAGCGCGCCCGCTTGACAGGTTTGAGCGGGAAAGCGCCGAATTCCACGACCGGGTGCGGACACGCTATCGTGCGCTGGCTACCGCCGAGCCCGAGCGATTTCGCTTGATCGAGGCGATACTGCCGGCGCAAGAGATTGATAAAATACTTGAAGAAATAATTTTAAGTATATGAAAATATTACCTTATGAATGGTTGAATGTTGGCTGGGGCCAACTTCAGGCAATGCGCTCGCGTTTGCCCCATGCCCTGCTGTTGTCAGGCCCGGCCGGCATCGGCAAACGCGTTCTGGCCGAGTATTTCGCCCAGAGCCTGTTGTGCGAAAACCTGACGGCAAGCGGCAAACCGTGCGGCCAATGCAGCGCCTGCCACTGGTTTGCCGACGGCAATCATCCCGATTACCGCGCAGTGTTGCCCGAAAGCCTGCAGCCGGAATCGAGTCAGCCCGGCGATATGACGGCGGACGCAAGCACCGACGCGGGCGGCGCAAAGTCAAAAGCCGCGCCGTCGAAGGTCATCAAGATCGGGCAAATCCGCGCCTTGGACGCTTTTTTCAATGTCGGTACCCATCGCGCCGGTCACCGTGTGGTGGTGGTTTATCCGGCCGACGCACTTAACGTCGACGCCGGAAACGCACTGTTGAAAACGCTGGAAGAACCGCCGGGGAATACGCTCTTCCTGCTGGTGACCAGTCGCGTCAACGAGGTTTTGCCGACCATTCGCAGTCGTTGTGCGAAACTGCCGCTGGCAAGTCCAGCACCTGTACACATCCTGGCCTGGCTTGCCAGCCAGGGTGTGCGTGACCCTGCAAGCGCACTGGCGGAGGCCGGTGGCGCACCGCTGGCAGCCGCGATTGCCGATCCTGACGCCGACTTCCGTGAAACATTGCTTGGGGCTTTGGCAGGCGAGCGCGCCATTGATCCGATCGCGCTGGCCGAGAAGTGCGAGAAGGCCGGAGCCACCAATATTTGCGTGTGGCTGGCTCGCTGGACCAGCGACCTGGTGTTGTGCGAAAGCGGACTCGATGTACGCTATCATCCAACGCATAGCCGTGCCCTGAAGGATGCGGCCGGACGCATGCAGGTCGCAGCATTGCACGCCTACTACCGTCGGCTCATGCGCATGCGCCGAGTCTCGGAGCACCCTTTGAACACGCGCCTTTTTGCCGAAGAACTGCTGATCGACTACGCGCGCTTGGCCGCGCCCGGAAACTGATATGGCTGAATCCGCGAAATCCCCGTCTGCCGGCAGCCCACGTCCGAGCATGCTCTCGCTCAATATCAAGGAGAAATCCGCGCTCTATGCGGCGTTCATGCCGCATCTTCGAAATGGCGGGATTTTCATCCCGACCACCCGCAGCTATCGACTGGGTGATCAGGTCTACATGCTGCTCTCGCTGATGGACGATCCCGCCAAGCTGCCGGTCGCCGGCACCGTTGCCTGGGTCACGCCGCAAGACGCGCAAGGCAACAAGCAACAGGGCATCGGCGTACAGTTTTCCGGCGACGAGAGCGGCCAGTCGGCGCGCCGCAAGATTGAAAACCTGCTGGGCAACGCGCTGGGCTCGCCGCGCCCGACCCACACGCTTTGAAGCCAATGCCGGGCGCTACCCGTCGGCGCTTGTCGTAAGCACGATGTACGTCGATTCTCACTGCCATATCAATTTTCCGGAACTGCGGGCACGGCTGCCGGAAATTCTGGCCCTGATGGAACGCAATCGGGTCGGCTACGCCTTGTGCGTGGCCGTCGAGCTTGAGCAACTGCACAGCGTGCTTGAACTGGCTGAACAAAATGCGAACGTTTTCGCATCGGTGGGCGTACATCCCGATCACGAAGGCGTGACCGAGCCGGACGTCCTCAAGCTGGTGGAACTGGCGCAGCACCCGCGTGTGGTCGCCATCGGCGAAACCGGTCTCGACTACTTCCGCATGAAGGGTGATCTTTCCTGGCAGCGCGAGCGCTTCCGCGTACACGTACGTGCCGCGCGTGCGTGCGGAATGCCGCTGATCGTGCATACCCGCGAAGCGGCGCGCGACACCATCGAGATTCTGCGCGAGGAGGGCGCAGCGGCGGTGGGCGGCGTGATGCATTGCTTCACCGAATCGCTGGCGGTCGCCGAAGCAGCCATCGCCATGAACTTCTATATTTCATTCTCCGGAATCGTGACCTTCAAGAGTGCGCAAGCACTAAAGGAGGTTGCCCGAACCATACCGATGGAGCGTATCTTGATTGAAACCGACGCACCCTATCTGGCACCGGCGCCGCATCGCGGACGCATCAATGAGCCTGGCCTGGTGCCGCATGTGGCGAGCGAAATCGCGCGTTTGCGCGGCATCGACCCAGCCCAGGTGGAAGCGCATACCACCAGCAACTTTTTTCGCCTGTTCGATCGTGCGGCGACTTTGGCGGGGAGGGCGAATTGATGCGCCGCATCATCTGGTCACTTGCCTTGATGCTGTGGCTGGGCCACGGCGGCATAGCCTTGGGGGCTGCGTATGATGACTTTCTCAATGCCGTCAAGAACGGCAACTCCCGCGAAGTAGCGCAGTGGCTCAAGCGCGGCATCGATGCCAATACGGTCGACCCGTCCGGGCAGACCGTGCTCCACTTGGCTGCGCGCGCGGGTGCGCTCGAAGTGGTAAGGGTGTTGGTTGACGCGCGCGTCAATATAGATCGGCGCAATGCCAACGGCGAGACCGCGATCATGCTTGCCGCGCTCGGGGGGCACCGCAGTGTGGTCGAATTCTTGCTCTCCAAGGAGGCGCAAATCAACCAGCCGGGTTGGACCGCTTTACTCTATGCAGCCACCAATGGGCACTTGGAGGTAGTAAAAATACTCGTTGAAAATCATGCATATATAGACTCTTCCCCAGACAATGGTTTAACTTCCATGATGATGGCTGCGCGCGCCGGCCATCTGTCAGTGGTGCAGTTTTTGCTCGAAGAAGGTGCGGATGCGAGCCTGAAGAATGATCGCGGCGAGACCGCGCTGGACTGGGCTCAGCAAAGCCGCAATACCGATATCGCGGCCTTGATTTCCGCGAAGCTGAAAAAGTAGTGGGGCTTTCAACCGGCGGTGCGAGCGGCTTCGCTTTCCGCCGGGACACCCTGGCATAGTCCGGACTGCCCGCTTTCAGGAACAGGCGGCCCGCACCTGTGTCATGGTGGTTTTGCCCTGCAATACCTTGAGGATGCCGTCCTGCTTCAAGCTGCGCAGCCCGTCGTCGCGCGCCCTGGCAAGCATGGTGGCGAGCGGCGCGCGGGTCTGGATCAGGCGGTGAATTTCCGGTGTCACGCTCAATACCTCGTGAATTCCGATGCGCCCGTTGAAGCCCTTCTGTGAGCATTCGGCGCAACCCGCTTCCTTGTAAAGGATGAATTTGTCGCCGTCGCCGGCGTATTTGCCGTGCCACTGCGCGAGCAGCGCCGATACTTCAGCCGTGGAGCCTCCTCCCAGGTATTCGCCCGCCAGAATCTGCATGTCTTCGAGTGAAGGTTCGTAGCCCTCCTTGCAGCCGTCGAGCGCGCGCACCAGACGCTGCGCCACGATGCCCTTCAGGGAATCAGCGAAGCTGAATGGATCAAGCCCCATGTCGACCAGTCGATTGATGCTCTCACAGGCGGAGTTGGTGTGTACAGTTGACAGTACCAAATGGCCAGTCAGGGCTGCGCTGACCGAAATGGCAGCCGTTTCAGCATCGCGCATTTCGCCGACCATGATCACATCGGGGTCGGCGCGCAGGAAGCTGCGCAGGGCGGCGGCAAACGTCCAGTCGATCTTGCTGTTGGTTTGCACCTGGTTCAGGCCATCCTGCGTGATTTCGATCGGGTCTTCCGCAGTCCAGATTTTTCGGTCCGGGGTATTGAGGTGGGCCAGCACCGAGTGCAGAGTGGTGGTTTTTCCGGAGCCGGTCGGGCCGCTTATGAGCATCAGACCGTGCGACTTTTCTGTCATGGCCTGCAGCGCGGCCAGCGAATCGGGCTCCATGCCCAGCGCCCCAAGTGGCAGCGGCTTGGTTTGGGTCAGGATGCGCAGAGTGATGCTTTCGGCGCCGTTGTTGGTCGGGATGGTCGCTACGCGCAGCGAGAAATTTAAGTTGCTGAACTTGGAAAAATCGATACGGCCATCCTGCGGTTTGCGCTTTTCGGAAATATCCAGGTTCGCCATGATTTTCAGGCGCGAGATCATGGCGTTGCGGAAGTTGCCCGGCATGTTCATGTAACTCTCGAGCACGCCATCCTTGCGAAAACGTACATTGCAACTGCCGTCCTTGCGCGGCTCGATGTGGATATCGGAGGCTTTCTGACGATAGGCGTCGGTGATGATCTTGTTGACCACACGCACCAGGGCGCCATCAGCTTCAGTCACCACGTCAGACGACTTGGTTTTTGTCAGCAGGGCACTGGCAGCGTCGGCGTCGCTCAATTCGGACTGCAGCGCATCGACCGAGGAGTAGATGTCGCCATAGTAGATCTCCAGGCCTTCGGTGATTTCTTCCGGGCTTGCCAGAACCGCGTCGATCTTGCACTGGCTGACTACGCTCAATTCCTGAACCGTGCCATGGTCGAGTGGATTTTCCATCGCCACAGCGAGGGCACCGGCGTTGAAGCAAAGTGGCAACACCCGCTTGGCGCGCGCCAGGTTCTCGGGAATCGCGCGTATCGCCTGCGGCTCCACCGGAAAGCGCCGGATGCTCACCTCCGGAATGCCGAGCTTTTGCGACAAGACCTTGTTGAGTTCCGTTTGCGTGATAAGGCCTTGGTCCATCAGAACCTGGCCCAGGGGTTTCTTGCGGTCTTGTGCCTGTGCCTCCAGCGCCGCCTTGAGTTGATCTTCGGTGATGATTTGTTCGCCGACCAGCACCTCGCCGATGCGCCGTACCGTGGTGTTGCCCTTCTGGCGATCGAGTGCTTCGGCCAGATGCTCGGTAGTGAAGGACTTGGCGCTTGCCAGATAGCCCCCCAGGCGCTTGATGCGCAGCGTCTTCTGCATTTCCAAACCCGCCGAAACCTGGGCTTCGGTGAGCGTACCGTTCTTGACCAGCATCGCTCCCAGTTGCTCTTCGACAGTCAGGGCGGCGATGTTTTCTTCAGGGATGAAAATGAAGGAATCGGCGCCGTTGGGTTGGTTGCTGGGAATGATCAGGTAGGCGCCGGTTGCGTTGCGCAAATAGGCACGCATCTTTCCAGAGAAGAGCTTCTTGTTCCTGAGCTCCCCCTTGAAGGCGCTCGGCTCCTGCGCACGCGACTGGCCGCCACGCCACGCGATCGGCATCACCCCTTCGGCCAGGCCTTGCTCGGCGGTAAAGCGATAGAACGCGATGTCGCTAAAGCTGATGCGCTTGATCTCCGAGTCGCTCTGCTCAAGCCCGGCGACCTTGAGTTCAAGCGAGAAGAACGCCAGCTTGCCGCCTTCGGTCTTGCCACTGAGCAACGTTATGCGCGGTGGCTGCGTCTTTGGCTGAACCGGCTCTGCGCGGGCAGCCGGGTTGGCAGTCGCGGCAGGCCGAGCCACATCTCTGGGTATAAAGCTAGTCTGGATGGAACCCATGATGATCAGCCTTCGGGTTAATCGCCGGTGGAACTCGAATCGAGGGACATGTCAAACCCCGGCGGGTTCGGATCGAGCAATGGTACTGGCGGTCGTAGGTTGGCATTCGCTGGATTCGACAGGTCTTGGTTTACCAATCCGGACCTTTGGTCCTGCATGGTGGTGCGCAACTTTTCAAGCAACTTTTCTAGTCAATAAACGTGTGGATCCATTCAATAAAAGTGTGGAATGTATATTATGTTAAATTTAATAGGCATTGGATTAAGACATCAGGTTGGGCCAGAACGGAACGCCGGCCTTACAGGTCGATCAGCTTGCGTGCATCAAACGATGGGTTTTCCCAAACCACTTCGCCCGGTGAATTGGCCTTGCGCAAGTTCAACGCGTAACCACGTGGGTTTGCCACCACTCGTGTCCGGCCAACCTGATAGTCAAAGCTGTTGTGCACGTGGCCGTGAATCCACAGGTCGGCCAGCCCGAGGATTTCGGATAGGTCGCTGACAAAAGCCGGGTTGTGCGGGTTTCCTGCGTATTGCGGGTGGATCGACCCGATGTGGGGCGCATGGTGCGTACAAACCACGGTCGGACCATCGTGGGCCTGCTCCAGGGCCTGTTTGAGCCAGTCGCGCGCCTGACGATGAAGCATGAACGCATCCTGCGGGCTGAATCTGCCATGTCGGGTCCGGATGGCTTTGTGATCCATCAGTGCGGCCTCGGCGAGAAGCATCGAATGCCGCGCATCGCCATCCAGCGCGTAGTCGGTCCACAGGCAACACCCGAGGAAACGCACCCCTCCAATGACCACTGTTTTCTGCTCGAGGTAACTAACGCTGCCAGAGGCATCGCGCGCAACGAGTTGATCGAGCACATCTTCGACCACTGAACCATACATTTCATGATTGCCGTGCAGCAGCAATACCGGGCACGGCCAGTCGCGAAAAACATCGAAGGCCTTGTCGCGGTGGTGGATGTCCCCGGCCAACACCAGCACATCGGCGTCGCTTGGCTCCACTACCTTGTAGCCCGGAAACTTGCGCTCAAGGAATTCCAGATGAAGATCCGAGGCGATCTGGATCTTCATCTGGGTGCCGCCCGCTCAGGCAAGTGCGTGCCTGCCTGATCAGTGCTTGACCGCCGGCTCAACCGCTGGCGCCGCGCCAGCGACCGGCGCCACCACCACGGGCTCATCCGGCAGTGGCACGGGCTTGCGCTCGAGCGCCAGTTCCAGCACCTTGTCGATCCATTTGACCGGAATGATTTCCAGACGATTCTTGATGTTGTCCGGGATTTCCGGCAAGTCCTTGACGTTGTCTTCAGGGATGAGGACCGTCTTGATGCCGCCACGATGCGCCGCCAAAAGCTTTTCCTTGAGGCCACCGATGGCCAGAACCTCCCCGCGCAAGGTGATTTCCCCGGTCATCGCAACGTCGGCCCGCACCGGGATTCCCGACAGCACCGAAACAATGGCCGTGGTGATCGCAATGCCGGCACTTGGACCATCCTTGGGCGTTGCACCTTCGGGCATGTGGATGTGCAGGTCGGTCTTCTCGTAGAAGTCCGGATTGATGCCGAGCTGCCGGGAACGCTTGCGCACCACCGAGCGCGCCGCCTCGATGGACTCCTTCATCACGTCTCCCAGGGTGCCGGTACGCGTGATGTTGCCCTTCCCCGGCACTGCCACGGTTTCGACAGTCAGCAGTTCGCCGCCCACTTCAGTCCACGCCAGACCAGTGACTTGCCCAACCTGGTTTTCCTTCTCGGCAATGCCAAAGGTAAAGCGTTGAACCCCCAAGTATTTGTCGAGATTCTTGGCCGTGACGGCGACCTTCTTGGGCAGGCCCTTGTGCAGCAGCAGGGTCTTGACGACTTTCCTGCAGATTTTCGAGATTTCGCGTTCAAGCGCCCTCACCCCGGCTTCACGGGTGTAATAGCGGACAATGTCGCGAATCGCGCTTTCGGCCACGCTGATCTCGGTATTCTTCAGGCCATTGTTCGCAATTTGCTTGGGCAAAAGGTACTTCTGGGCGATGTTGATCTTCTCGTCCTCGGTGTACCCCGAAAGCCGGATGACCTCCATCCGGTCCTGCAATGGCGCCGGGATGTTCATGGTGTTCGCGGTTGCCACGAACATTACTTCAGAGAGGTCATAGTCAACCTCGACATAGTGATCCGCAAAGGTGTGATTCTGTTCAGGATCAAGTACTTCAAGCAGCGCGGACGACGGATCGCCGCGAAAATCCATGCCCATCTTGTCGATTTCGTCCAGCAGGAACAAGGGGTTCTTGACCCCCACCTTGGTCATGTTCTGCAGGATCTTGCCCGGCATCGAGCCGATGTATGTGCGACGATGGCCGCGAATTTCAGCTTCGTCACGCACTCCACCCAAGGCCATGCGCACAAACTTGCGGTTGGTGGCACGGGCGATCGATTGACCGAGCGAGGTCTTGCCAACACCTGGAGGCCCTACCAGACACAGGATAGGCGCCTTGACACGATCGACCCGCTGTTGCACCGCAAGGTACTCAAGGATCCTTTCTTTGACCTTGTCAAGCCCATAGTGATCTTCATTTAATACTTGATCAGCATTAGATAAATCATTGTTTACACGGCTCTTTTTTCTCCAAGGAAGATTGCAAAGCGTGTCGATGTAGTTGCGAATGACTGTCGCTTCAGCTGACATCGGCGACATCAGTTTAAGTTTCTTGAATTCCGATTCAGCTTTCTTGCGTGCATCTTTGGGCATTTGCGCCTTCTTGATGCGTTTCTCCATTTCCTCAAGGTCGGCGCCCTCTTCCCCCTCGCCCAACTCTTTCTGAATCGCCTTGACCTGTTCGTTTAGGTAGTACTCGCGCTGGCTTTTCTCCATCTGGCGCTTGACCCGGCCGCGAATGCGCTTTTCAACCTGCAGGATATCGAGTTCGCCTTCAAGCGCCGACAACAGGTGTTCGAGTCGTTTCTGTACATCAAACATTTCGAGAATTTCCTGCTTCTGCTCCAGCTTCAAGGGCAGATGCGCGGCGATAGTGTCAGCCAGACGCCCGGCGTCATCAATGCCCGCCAGCGAAGTCAGGATTTCAGGGGGGATCTTCTTGTTCAGTTTTACGTACTGATCGAACTGCTGAACGATGGCGCGGCGCAGCGCCTCGATCTCCGGGGTTGAGTCAAATTCCGCTGAAACACTTTTAGCGTCGCACGCGAAATGACTGCGCAAATCCTCGATGCCGGCGATACGTGCACGCTGGACGCCTTCGACCAGTACCTTCACCGTGCCATCGGGCAATTTGAGCATTTGCAGGATGTTCGCCGCACAACCGACCGCATACATGTCGCTCGCCTCGGGCTCATCCTTGGCAGCGGAGCGCTGGGCCACCAACATGATGCTCTTGCCCGCCTCCATTGCCAGTTCGAGCGCCTTGATCGACTTCGGCCGACCCACGAACAGCGGTATCACCATATGCGGAAAGACCACCACATCGCGCAAAGGCAAGAGCGGAAGCTGAAGGTTTTCGTTGCTTTCTTCAATACCTGACATGTCTTCAACCCTTTCGGTTGCAAATACTTTTCAACTACCACTTCCCGCAACGTGCGGGCGACTGTCCCGGTACTCAAGCCGCGTATGCGACAAGCGCGCCGAAGGGCGCGCTTGATGCTACTGGGCCGAGGCTACTTTGGGTGCATCCGAGTAAATCAGGATAGGCGGGCCTTCTCCAGTGATGGCGTTTTCGTCAACCACCACTTTGGTGACGTTTTGCGAGCCCGGCAAATCGTACATGGTGTCGAGCAGGGACTGTTCGATGATTGAACGCAGGCCCCGTGCCCCGGTCTTGCGCTTGAGCGCCTTGGCGGCAATCGCCGCTAGCGCCGAGGGCCGGATTTCGAGTTCCGCGCCTTCCATCAAGAACAATTTCTGGTATTGCTTGAGCAGGGCGTTCTTGGGCTCGGTCAGAATCTGGATCAGCGCCGCCTCGTCGAGTTCATTCAAGGTCGCCACCACAGGCAAACGCCCGACCAGTTCCGGAATCAGGCCGAACTTGATCAAGTCTTCCGGCTCGACGCCCTTCAAGGTTTCGCTCAGGCTATTGTCTGACAACTGCTTCACTTCGGCGCCGAAACCGATGCCGCCCTTCTCGGAACGGTTGCGAATAACCTTCTCTAGGCCATCGAACGCACCACCGCAGATGAACAGAATGTTGGTAGTGTCGACCTGGACGAAGTCCTGGTTCGGATGCTTGCGTCCGCCTTGCGGTGGTACCGACGCTATCGTACCTTCGACCAGCTTCAGCAGAGCCTGTTGCACGCCTTCGCCAGAGACGTCACGGGTGATCGAAGGATTGTCCGACTTGCGCGAAATCTTGTCGATTTCATCAATGTAAACAATACCCTTTTGCGCCTTCTCGATCTCGTAATTGCAATTCTGAAGCAGCTTCTGAATGATGTTCTCGACATCCTCGCCGACATACCCGGCTTCGGTGAGCGTGGTGGCGTCGGCAATCACGAACGGCACGTTCAGCAGCCGCGCCAGGGTCTGCGCTAGAAGCGTTTTGCCTGAACCGGTCGGCCCTACGAGCAGAATGTTGCTCTTGGCAAGTTCTACTTCATCCCCTTTGCCGATATGCTTTAACCGCTTGTAGTGGTTGTACACCGCCACCGACAGGATGCGCTTGGCGGTTTTCTGGCCAATAACGTAAGAATCCAGAATTCCGCAGATTTCCTGTGGAGTCGGTAGATCGGATTTGGCAGGCTTGCCCGGCTCGACGCCGGACGTTTCGTCGCGAATGATGTCATTGCAAAGCTCTATGCACTCGTCGCAAATGAACACCGACGGTCCGGCGATGAGCTTGCGCACCTCGTGCTGGCTCTTGCCGCAGAATGAGCAATAGAGGAGCTTCTCGCCACTGGCTTTTTTGTCCGACATCACTGGCTCTGGTTACCGGTTAATTCATCCGTAGCTTAGGCCATTCGACCCCTGCGAGGCAAGAGTGTGTCCACAATACAACGCCACGCATGCGGTCACCAACATCCGACACTCTATTCGCCGCGCTTGCCAAGTATCTTGTCAACAATTCCATAAGCCTTGGAGTCTTCGGCAGACAGGAAGTTGTCGCGATCGGTATCTTTTTCGATCCGCTCGACCGGTTGCCCGGTGTGCGTGGACAGCAACTGGTTGAGCTTTCTCTTGAGCCCCATGACTTCCTTGGCATGAATCTCGATATCGGAGGCCTGACCTTGAAAGCCGGCGGACGGCTGATGAATCATGACCCGCGAATTGGGCAGACAGAAGCGCTTGTCCTTGGCTCCTGCCGCCAGCAGGAACGCCCCCATGCTGGCAGCCTGGCCTATGCACAGAGTGGATACCGCCGACTTGATGAACTGCATGGTGTCGTAGATCGCCAACCCTGCTGTCACCGACCCGCCCGGCGAATTAATGTAGAAGGAGATATCCTTCTCCGGGTTTTCCGACTCCAGAAACAGCAGTTGCGCCACAATCAGGTTCGCTCCCATGTCTTCGACCGGCCCGACCAGGAAAATCACACGCTCCTTCAGGAGCCGCGAATAGATGTCATAAGCCCGCTCGCCGCGACCGCTTTGCTCGATCACCATCGGAATCATGCCCAACCCCTGAGGGCTCATGCCGCCGGCACCGGTGTCGTGTACAAACTGCTGAAAACGCTGATACTGCATCTCGGATCTCATTGCCTGTTCCCGTCGGTGGTTTAACCGCGCCCCATCAGTTCATCAAAAGACACGCTCTTGTCGATCACCCCTGCTTTTGACATCACATGGTTGACGACATTGTCTTCAAGTGCCAGCGCCTCAACGTCGGCAAGCCGCTGTTTGTCGCCGTAGTACCAGCGCACGACTTCGGTCGGGTCTTCGTAACTCTGCGCGAACTCGTCGATCACCGTACGCACCTGATCCGGTTTGGCTTCAAGACCGTTAGATTTGACCAGTTCGTTCAAAATCAAGCCCAGCGACACACGCCGTTTGGCCTGCTCCTGAAACATGTCGGGCGGCAGCGGTACGTCCTGCTTGACACCCCGCTGCGCCAGATCGGCACGCGCCTGCCCGATCAATCGTTCCACATCCATCGCCACAAGCGCCTTTGGCGCTTCCACCTTCACGGCCTCATACAATGCCTGCATGACGCCATTCTTGGTCCGCGCCTGCAGCCGCTTCTTGACCTCACGCGCGAGGTTGCCACGAATATCGGTACGCATTTTTTCGACGTCGCCATCGGCAATACCGAGCGACTTGGCGAACTCCGCATCCAGCACTGGAAGTACAGAGGCTTCAACCTTGCGCACGGTGAGGGAGAAGTTCGCAGTCTTGCCGGCGACTTCCTTACCCTGATAATCAGCGGGAAAGGTAAGGTCAAAGCCTTTTGTTTCGCCCGCAGCCAATCCGCTGGTGGCGGCTTCGAACTCAGGCAGCATCTGCCCACCACCGAGTTCAAACGCGAAGCCGTCCGCAGTGCCGCCATCGAACGCAACCGCATCGATCCTGCCCACAAAATCGACTGTCACGCGATCGCCGGCTTGACAGACACGCGCCGCCTCGGTGTACGTTACGCGCTGCTTACGCAGCGTTTCCAGTGTCCGGTCCACGTCGGCTTCGGAAATCATGGTTACCGGTTTGTCAATCGAAAGGCCGGACAGATCACCAATAGTCACTTCCGGATAGACCTCGAAGGTGGCCACAAACTCGAACGCGGCGTCATTTGCCGCAGCGCCATCCGTTTGTGCCTTCGGTTCGATACGCGGATAGCCCGCAACCCGGAGTTTCTGTTCCGAAATGGTGTCGCTGAAATTTCTTTGAATGGCGTCGCCAATCACTTCGGAGCGCACCTGCGGACCGTAAGTCGACGCCACCATCTTCAATGGAACCTTGCCCGGGCGGAAACCCTGCATGCGAACCGTGCGGGACATCCGTTGCAGCCGGCTCGCGACCTCTTTCTCGATGAGGTCGGTCGGTATGGACAAGTTGATGCGACGCTCCAAAGCGCTTACATTTTCGACGGTGACTGCCATGATGGATGTGTAGGGTGTGGGAAAGGTCAGATTGGTGCGAAAGGCGGGACTCGAACCCGCACGCCTTGCGGCGCTGGAACCTAAATCCAGTGCGTCTACCAGTTCCGCCACCTTCGCAACAGAAACTCTCGCGCTCGTGCTCCGCGTGAAACACGATGCATTTCGAGATTCCGAAACGTTCTGAAGTTTACTCCAAAAACCCTCCCTCGCTATCCGACGATAAGTGCCGCGACGTCGTCCACGCGCCGAGTTGATACTGAAATCCGTTCTTTTTTGCGGCTTCGGCGTTCTCGCTATAGCCTTAGTCTCTCTTTCGACGCAGATTGACAGGAAGCATGACGGCCATGGCGTATTCCCGAACCACCCTGTTGTTGCTGGCACAGATGGCGAGCCGTCTGCGCGCCGAGACACGGCGCACCATTGACGTGCCCTACATGAGCATGAACGCACGCTATGCGGATCATGTACTCGGGTTGGCACTACAATCGCCGAACGCCGAACTCAAGGCTCTGGGGGCATTGTTGCGGCATGACTTTTTCGGACCGGCGGGGCTTTTCCCGGGTGGCAAGATGTTGTGGTCCGCAAGCGACACTGACACCGATGCCAGCCCGCACGGACCGACCACCCTTGATTTTGCCGCACCGCCGCCATCACGGACTGCGACCCCCGCCAACGCATTCTCATGAGCCTGCGCGCACCACCCTGCGGCGTCGCGCAGGTGAAAGCGAAGAGTGGCTCATAAGTACCCGATTGGCCGAACTGCTGCGCAAATACGACATGGATTCCCGCCCGTCGCCGCGCTCGCCTCTTGATTGACAGCGGCAGAGCGCAACCAACAATGTGTTGAATTGCGGCCATAACCCGGCTACATTGATGTTTCGTCAACTTGTGAAAGGGGGTGATCCGTGTCCAGATTGCTAACGGCCGCTAAACTGTCGGTCAGGCTTACGTCGGTTTCGATGGTGGGCGCAGTTGCGCTTGCCAAGTCCCACAGCAAAACGCAAGACGCCGGTCGAAAGTCCTGACCGCGTCTGCGCGACCGGAACCAGCGGCGCCCCGACAACGGGCGCCGTTTTTTTGACCCGCTCCCTACCAATTTTCGCCGCGCCCGGACGGGCTGCTTGCCGTGCCTGTTGATCACTACGAAAATTTCCCCGTCGCATCGTTCTTGCTGCCGGCGCGCTTGCGCTTGCCGGTCGAGGCGATCTACCGCTTCGCCCGTGGCGCCGACGACATCGCCGATGAGGGCCAAGCGACGGATGCCGGGCGATTGCATGGCTTGGCACAGTATCGCGATCAACTGCGCCGCGTCGCAGTTGGTGATCCTGCCATTCCGCAACCCGCAGGTCCGATGTTTGACGCCTTGGGCAGTGTCATGGCGCGCCATGGTCTGCCTGCGCAGTTGTTCGAGGACCTGCTTGACGCGTTCAGCCAGGATGTTGTGCAAAAGCGTTACCGCGATTTCCCGCAACTTCTGGATTATTGTCGGCGCTCGGCCAATCCGGTGGGGCGACTTTTGCTCAATTTGTACGGCGTGAACACGGCGGTGGCACTGGAGCAGTCTGACCTCATTTGCAGCAGCCTGCAGTTGATCAACTTCTGCCAGGATGTCGCCATCGACCTGGCCAAGGGGCGTATATACCTGCCACAGGACAGCCTGGTCCGTTTCGGCTATGCGAATCCCGAATTGCTGCCAGCGGTTTGTGACAAGCGCTTCCGTGCCCTCATGGGATTCGAGACCGCACGTGCGCGCGACATGCTCATCGCCGGAGCACCGCTGGCACTGCTTCTGCCGGGTCGCATCGGCTGGGAGCTCCGTCTTGTGGTGCAGGGCGGACTGCGCATCCTTGAGAAGCTCGAGGGTGTCGGTTATGACGTGTTCGAAAAGCGTCCGGTTCTGCGCCGGCGCGATTGGTGCTTGATGGTCTGGCGCGCCATCGGAACGCGCCTCACCCGGTCGGTACAATGACGAATCTGCGGCACCCTGTCCGCGCGCCATCGAAACCGCGATTGCTTACATGCAATGACGCCTGACGAGTACTGCCAGCAAAAGGCGGCCGCCAGCGGCTCTTCCTTCTACTACAGTTTTCTGTTCCTCCCGCCGGCTCGCCGACGTGCGATTACGGCGCTGTACGCCTTTTGTCGCGAAGTCGATGATGTGGTTGATGAAACCGCGGACGAAAATCTGGCACGCATCAAGCTTGCGTGGTGGCGCAATGAAATCGCGCAGATGTATGCCGGCAACCCGCAACACCCGGTGACAAAGGCGTTGGCGCCTTGCGTCGAGACCTTTTCGCTGACCCAAACACGCCTCGAAGAGATTCTCGATGGCATGGAAATGGATCTGCTGCAGACACGCTATCTGGACTTCAAGGCACTCGAACGATACTGCTACCTTGTCGCCAGCGTTGTCGGCCTGTGCGCAGCCGACATCTTCGGTCGCAGCGACGACAGCACGCTGGTGTACGCGCGCAACCTCGGGCTGGCATTTCAATTGACCAACATCATCCGCGACGTAGGCGACGATGCCAGGCGCGGGCGTGTTTATTTGCCGGTCAACGAACTGCAGCAGTTCGGTGTGCCGGTCGCAGATATCCTGCACGCCCGCTACAGCGACAACTTCTCGCGCCTCATGACGTTTCAGCATGAACGCGCGCAGGCTTACTACAACAAGGCGTTCGCAGCGCTACCGGCCGCCGATCGGCGCGCGCAGCGGCCCGGGTTGATCATGGCGGCGATCTACCGTGCACTGCTGGAAGAAATCAGGCGCGACGGCTTCCAGGTGCTGCACCAACGTACCAGCCTGACTCCGATTCGCAAGCTGTGGCTGGCGTGGAAGACCTGGACCTTCGGATGACGCAGGTTGCAGTCATCGGCGCTGGCTGGGCTGGCCTCGCGGCCGCGGTCGAACTGGCAGCTTCTGGTTGCCGCGTCGCGTTGTACGAAGCGGCGCGACAGTGTGGCGGACGAGCGCGCGGGATCACTATCGATGGCACCGAATTCGACAACGGCCAGCACATACTGCTGGGCGCCTACGGCGAGACCTTGCGCCTCATCCGCATGACCGGTGGAGATCTGGCGAGCCTGATGCTGCGACTGCCGCTCGAACTGGTCTATCCGGGCGAGTTTGCGCTACGCGCGCCGGCCTGGCTTCCGGCACCTTTGCATCTGTTGGCAGGGCTATTGGGGGCCAGCGGCCTGACATGGCTCGACAAGCTTGCAGCCATGCGCTTCATGCTCGCGCTGCGCCGCAGCGGATTTGTGATAGATCCCGATATCGGCGTATCCGACCTGCTTGCACGATGGGGGCAAACCGCGCGCACCCGAACCTTTCTGTGGGAGCCCCTGTGCATCGCGGCCCTTAATACCGCGCCTGAAGTCGCCTCAGCGCGGGTGTTTGCCTGTGTGTTGCGCGACGCGTTCACGCACGCTCGCTCCGACAGCGATCTGCTGATCCCGCAGACCGGCCTGAGCGCCCTCTTCCCGGATCTGGCGCTGCGCTTCGTTGCCAAGCACGACGGTTCCCTGCACCTCGGTGCCCCGGTCGATGCACTCGACATCAGCGGCGAACGAGTCGGCCTGCATGTCGATGGAAAGTCCGCCTTGTATGACGCGGTGGTGTGCGCCATTCCACCGCGTCGCGCCGCTGCGCTTTTCGTTGATGATGCCGGGGTCTCACGCGACTTGTGTCGCGTGCTTGCGGCCTTCGAATATGAACCGATCGCCACTTGCTATTTGCAATATCCGGCATCGGTCCGGTTGATGCGACCGATGATCGGACTGTCGGGGGCCATCAGTCAGTGGGCCTTCGACCGGGGCGCGCTCGGTGGGCCTGCTGGATTGATTGCCGTGGTGGTGAGCGCAGCAGGGCACTTGCGCGGCCTGCCCGGAGATGCACTGGCAACAGCGATCGACAGCGAACTACGCGCGCTGATACCCGCGTTGCCCGCACCGCTTGGCCATAGAATCATCAACGAAAAGCGCGGCACGTTCCGATGTTCGCCGAACCTTGAACGCCCTGGTGTCGAAAGTCCGCTTGCCGGCGTGTTTCTTGCCGGCGATCACGTATTGAGCGACTACCCCGCCACCCTTGAAGCCGCGATCCGCAGCGGCGTGGCTGCAGCGCGTGCCGCGCGTGATTGGGTTGCCGCGAAGCTGCCAGCAACTGGGTGCGACGAGGTCTGAACCAGGGCAATCCTGGCATTCGCGCCGCGCGTCGCAACAGAAAAAGGCCGGCTGGATCGGCTATCCCTGCACTGGGCTAAAGCGCGAATGTGAACAACCCTCCCGCACGCGTCTGCACCAGAAAGCCTTCAGTGACGCCAAGGGTCAGGCGCAATGGCGGCGCTGCGATCCACGCGCCATCGGTTGCGGTTCTTCCGATCAAGCTGCCATCCTCGCGCGCCAGTGCATGCAGGAAACCCTGATAGTCGCCGACGATGACCGCACGACCAATCGATAACGGCGCGGACAGTCCACGGTGCAACATGCGATCCTGCTTCCACAGGCTGCTGCCGGTTTCCAGCGCCAGGCCTACCAGCGCTGAACGATCGTCGGTGACGAAAACATAGCGCGCATCCGCAGCCAGTCCGCTTTGGCTCGAAACGTCGCGCGACCATACAGGCTGGCCGTTGCCTGAGTCAAAACAGGCGACGCGCCCCTGGTACGCGACCGCACATGTCATCCGCTCGCCCACCACCGGTGCGCCGGTGATGTCGGCGATCCTTTCCAGTTCGGTCGAGCCTTTTGGCAAAGCCACGGTCGCTTCCCAGCGCACAGTGCCATTGGCAGTGGAGAGTGCTACCAGTCTGCCGCCGGGAAATCCGGCGTAGACCAGTCCACGCCCGACGGCCAGGCCGGCAAAATTGCGCAGCACCAGGGCCGGCGCGGCCCGCTGGTAGGCCCAGCGACGCTTTCCATCGGCGATGCCAAGGGCGTAAATCCGGTTGTCGTTACTGCGCACCAGCACCAGGCCTTCAACCACCAGCGGTGCCGCCAGAACCTCACTGGATACCGGCGCCTTCCACTTCTCGCGGCCATTGGCGTCAAACGCAAGCACCTCGCCCTTGAGCGTGGCGACCACGACCGTGCCCTCACCCGCGGCTACGCCGGCGGACAATCCGCCGCGATTTGCCTGCACCCTCCATTTCTGCGCGCCAGTGCGCACATCAAATGCCGCCAGCGCTCCGTCTGCGGCTGCTGCATACACGTTCCCGTCGGCCAATGCAGGAGTGAAATAGTAAGAACCCGCACTGCCGATTGCTGCGCGCCAACCCGGCGCGAGCGTCACGGTTGGTTTGATTTCGGTCAGCGGCAGCGGTTGCGGACCGCTTGCGTCCGAGCTCCACCAGGTAAGCGGGTTGAGCTTCTGCAGCCCCCCGCAACCGCCCAGAACTGCGGCCGCCAGCAATGCGGCCACGTATTGCCTGCTACGGCGAATCACGATTTGGTGGGAGGCGGAGCGGCCCCGACCATGTCGAGTTTGAACTCAAGTGCTGCCTTCAACGTGTTGGCCGCTCCAGCCTTGGCAAGTGCGGCTTCCCACGATGTGCGTGCCTCTGTCACTTTTCCCATGGCGTACAACACATCGCCACGGCGATCCGCGTAAAGCGCCTCAAACTGCGCCGGGCGGGCGGTTTCGAGCAATTTGAGCGCCGGCTCGTATTCCTTCAAGTCCAGCATGATGCCAGCCTGCCGCACCCGCGCCAGATGCTTCAGATCGTCGTCGCGACCCTTGTCAATCACCCATTGCAATTGCTCGCGCGCGCCGGAAAGTTCATTGGCCTCGAAAGAAACGCGGGCGGCAATCAGGTTTCCCAAGGCAGCGAACACGGTACGCGGATGTTGATCGGCCAGCGCCTTGCTCGCCTCGGCCACCTTTTTGGCATCACCGCCGGCTGCCAGTTTCTGCAATCCCTCGAATACCTGCGCCGCCGCGACCGCCTGGGTACGCTGGTAGTAGCCCCAGCCGTTGTAGCCGGCAATGGTCAGAAATACCAGTGTCAATGCAGTCAGGGCATGATTTCCATAACGCTGCCACAAGGCTTTGGCCTGTGCGAGTTGTTCCTGTTCATCTAGATCGAGAGCTGCCATGACCGTTTATCCGTTTCGGGTTAAATATCTGTTGCGGGAATGAGGGCGATGACCCGCTCAGCCAGTGCTGTCAACGGTACGCGCTGCTGCGCATCCCGAGACCGCATCGACTTGAGCACGATCTCACCGCTTGCCACCTCGTCATCGCCGATGATCAGCGCGACTTGGGCACCACTGGCATCGGCTTTTTTCATTTGCGACTTGAACGAACCGCCACCGCAATGCATGATTACTTCCAAACCGCAGGAGCGCAGCGTCTCGGCTGCAAGCAAGGCTTGGCGCGTGGTGGCGTTTCCGACACTTCCGTGATGGACCACGTAGACATCGCAGGCGGCCGCCGGCGCAAAAATCCCTGAACCGCGCGCCAGTTCTAAAAGGCGCTCCACGCCGATGGCAAACCCGATGGCCGGGGCTGCCTTGCCGCCAAACAATTCGATCAGGCCATCATAGCGGCCGCCTCCGCAAATCGTGCCCTGACTCCCAAGCTCAGTGGTGATCCATTCGAATACCGTGAGATTGTAGTAATCAAGGCCGCGGACCAAACGCGGATTGACCGAAAATCCAATGCCGGCGTCATCGAGGTACTCATGCAGTTGGTCAAAATGCGCGCGCGATTCGGCTCCCAAATGTGTCTCCAGCCGCGGAGCCGCTTCCACCATCGGCTGCATCGCCGGGTTCTTTGTGTCAAGAATGCGCAAGGGGTTTGAGTGAAGGCGCCGCCGTGCGTCCTCGTCCAGGATGCCGGCATGCCTCTCGAAATAATCGATCAGCGCCGCGCGATGTGACTGCCGCTCGGCCGGGCTGCCAAGAGTGTTGATCTCCAGACGTACCTCGCGCAACCCCAGATCGCCCCACAAGCGCTTGAGCATGATGATCAGTTCGGCATCGACATCCGGCCCGGCGAACCCCAGCGCCTCGACATTGACCTGGTGAAACTGTCGATAACGGCCGCGCTGCGGGCGCTCGTGACGGAACACCGGACCGACCGAAAAAACCCTCTGCGGTCCGTTGTACAGAAGATTGTGTTCGACCGCCGCTCGCACAATGCCCGCGGTGAACTCGGGACGCATGGTCAACTCGTCACCATTGAGGCGGTCGGTGAAACTGAACATCTCCTTTTCGACAATATCGGTAACCTCGCCAATGCCGCGCCTGAACAAGGCTGTCTGCTCCAGTACCGGCGTGCGCATGTTGCGGTAGCCGTAGCTGTCGAGCCAAGCATAAAGATGGCGTTCGAGCGCCTGCCACACTTGTCCATCGTCAGGCAAGAGGTCGTTCATTCCTTTGACGCCGACCAGCTTGTGCGACGTCAACTGTTGCTTTTCATTCTCTGCCTTCATTGGAGCCCGGCGGTCAAATCTGACGGGTTGGCAAAACGCCGCTTGACATAGGCATCGACGAGCGCCTGGAATTCCGTGGCGATTGATTCGCCTTTGAGCGTGACCGCGCGTTGGCCATCAACATACACCGGGGCAACCGGCGTCTCTCCGGTGCCGGGCAGACTGATGCCGATGTCGGCATGCTTGGATTCGCCGGGACCGTTCACTACGCAGCCCATCACCGCCACTCGCATGGTCTCGACGCCGGGATAGTGCAACTTCCAGGTGGGCATCTGCTGTCGCAGGTAGGCTTGAATATCGGAAGCAAGCGATTGAAATACAGTGCTGGTGGTGCGCCCACAACCGGGGCAGGCGATTACCATTGGCGCAAAGGAGCGAATACCCATGGTCTGCAGGATTTCCTGCGCCACCACCACCTCGCGCGAACGGTCGCCGCCTGGCTCGGGGGTCAGGGAAATGCGGATGGTGTCGCCTATCCCTTCCTGCAAAAGCACGGCCAGCGCCACGCTGGACGCTACGATACCCTTTGATCCCATGCCGGCTTCGGTTAGGCCCAGGTGCAACGGATAGTCGCAGCGGCGTGCCAGTTCGCGGTACACTTTGATCAAATCCTGTACCCCGCTGACCTTGCACGAAAGGACGATGTGGTCGCCACCCAGACCGAGCTGCTCGGCGCGGGCGGCGCTTTCGAGCGCCGACACGATCAAGGCCTCGCGCAAGACCTCTTCGGCGGATGCCGGCACCGCGCGGCGCGCGTTCTCGTCCATCAGGCGTGTTGCAAGGGCCTGGTCGAGACTGCCCCAATTGACACCGATCCGCACCGGCTTTGCGTAGCGGCAGGCGGTATCGATCATGCTGGCGAAGTTGTCATCGTGTCGCGCGCCCTTGCCGACGTTGCCTGGATTGATCCTGTACTTTGCCAATGCCTCGGCACAGGCCGGGTGCTCCTTAAGCAGCTTGTGCCCATTGAAGTGAAAATCACCCACCAATGGCACATCAATGCCCATGCGATCAAGCTGGTCGCGAATCGCCGGTACCGCCGCCGCAGCCTCCGACGTATTGACGGTGATGCGCACCACCTCCGAGCCGGCACGTGCCAGTTCCTTGACCTGGATCGCTGTCGCGATCACGTCGGCCGTGTCGGTGTTGGTCATCGACTGCACCATCACTGGCGCGCCACCACCGACGACCAGAGTGCGCTCACCCTGGCGTATCCGCACCTGACGCGTCGGCCGACGCAGGGGTTTATCTGAATGATCGCCCATCGCCTACCTACTTGAGTTGCAGGCGCGCAACCGAGACCTTGATGTAAGGGCTCAAATCGACTTCCGCACCGCGGTAAAAAAGCTTGACATCCCGCGCATTGCCCACCACAAGGTCGAACGGCGCCTGGCCCTCGGCCCATTGCTCGGTGCCGCCCAGATTGTTGCGCGAGAATATGACCCTGCCACCAGCTTCCCGTATTTCGGTCCAGGACTCGCCGCCAAACACAAGCCTGATCTTGCCCTGTCCGGCAGCCGCATTTGCCGGTGCATCTTGCACGTTGAGTTGACGCGCGGCATCCGGACCACTACCGAAGATGGACAACGGGCCGGACTGGCCGGTTCCCGTTGGCGCAACCTGCGCGCCTGCGACAACCGGCGGGGCCGGCGACGACGACGCACCCTGCGCTGAATTGCCGGCTGCGGCGCTCTGGCTGCTCGCACTTGTGACCATTGGCGGCGCTTGCCCTGGCAATGCGGGGGCAGTACCTGCTGGCACTGGAAGCAGGTCTGTCGGCGCCTCCCAGTGATAGATCGAGTAGCCGCCAATGCCGGTGATCACCAGCAAAATCGCCAGCAACCATGGCAGCGCCGACGCATAGGAAGTCTGGGATGCCGGAAACCTGGCATGCGTCGAACTTACGCTTTGCAATTGCACGGTAATCGGCCCGCCGTCCTGTTCGGACGCGCGCTCCAGCAGCGGCACCAGCGCACCAGCATCCAATCCAAGCAGCTTGGCGTAACCGCGCACGAACCCCCTTACAAAGGGTAGTCCCGGCAGTGCCTTGAAATCGTCGGCCTCAACCGCTTCGATCTGCCGTGGCGCATACTTCAGCCTCTGCGCGACATCGCCGATCGACATCCCCAATCGCTCGCGCTCCGCCCTGAGCACGGCGCCCACGGTCGGTGCAACAGCGACTGCAAGTGGCAACGCGCCATCGGTGTCGTCACCCGAGGCCGCACCTGTCGACGCATTGCCGACTTCCTGGCTCATTCAAACTTCCCCTGCTGCAGCAGCAGAAACTCTTCCGAATTTGCATAGCGCCGCCGCAGTTGTGCGGCAAAACTCGATTCGGCAACGCGATCCCCCGCCTTGCGTTCAATGCGCAAAGCAAGCCATAGTGACTCCGCCGAAGGGTCATAGTTCTTGTTGACGCGATCGACATGCGCGCGCGCCCGTTGGAAGTCGTTGCGCCGAAAATAAATATCCCCGAGCCGGAGGTTTGCACTGGCGTTCAAAGGGTCCAGGCTGACTGCCTTGCGAAAGAAATCCTCGGCGGCTGGCTCGTTACCCAGGCGTTGCGAACAAATGCCCGCGTTCAGATATGGTTTGTCCGGGCTGGCATACAGCGGATTCTTGAGCGCCTGCATGAAGCGATCGATGGACTCGCGCTCACGCTTTGTCTGGCACAAAAACCATCCGTAATTGTTGAGTGCGTCGGAATCGTTGGGCAGGATCGTAAGGGCTTTCCTGAAGGCCTCGTCAGCCTTGGCATTCTCGCCCAAATCCATATTGATCAACCCGAGGACGTTGAACGCGGTACCGTAGTCCGGATCTGCCGCCAAGGCTGCCTTGATCTCCTCGAGCGCGACAGCCATCTGCCCACGCTGGAAATAGTTGAAAGCCAGTTCAGTGCGCAGCCGAGCCGTTTCCAGGCGGTCGCCAGTCGGTGCCTGCTGCGCGCGCTGCGCCAATTCCGCGCTGGTCCCACGAGGCGTAGTCCCGGCCTGCCCGCCGCCGGGCATCATCGAATCATTGGAGCCGCCTGTGGACTGGCAGCCAGCCAGGAGGATCGGGATTGCATACAGCAGCATCCCGATCACTGGAAGGACTCTCGGCTTGGTCGTCACGATCGGTCTCCGGTTAGGCGCTGAAGCTTTGACTGGCATCGACCAGGTTGGTTCGACTGACTATCCTGATCGCTCGACGCGTACGATCCCGCACTTCACCAGCCAGTTGGCCGCAGGCGGCATCGATATCGTCGCCGCGCGTCTTGCGTGTCGTTACCACCAACCCGGCCTGCGCCAGCACAGCGGAAAACGCACGAATCCGTTCCGCGCCCGAACGACGCAGCGAAATCGGTGATCCCGACACCGAAAACGGATTGAACGGGATCAAATTGAATTTGCACGGCACGTCTCGCGTCAACTCGACCAGTTCATGCGCCTGGGCCTGCGAATCGTTAATGCCGTCGAGCATGATGTACTCGAAGGTGACAAAGTCGCGCGGTGCGTGAGGCACATAGCGGCGGCAAGCCGCCATCAGTTCGCGCAAAGGATATTTGCGATTCAACGGCACAAGGGTATCGCGCAAGCGGTCATTTGGCGCATGCAGGGAAACCGCCAGCGCCACCGGGCACTCGGCCGCCAGACGATCAATCATCGGCACCACGCCGGAGGTCGAGACGGTTACCCTGCGACGCGAAAGCCCGTAGGCGTTGTCGTCAAGCATCAGCCGCAGCGTCGCGAGCGTATGGTCGAAGTTGAGCAGCGGTTCACCCATACCCATGAAGACCACATTGGTAATCGGTCGTTCAACCCCCGGACCACGCAACATCCGATTGGCCACCCACAACTGACCTATGATTTCCGCTACGCCAAGATTGCGCGAGAAACCCTGCTTCCCTGTCGAGCAAAACGCGCAATCGACCGCACAACCGGCCTGCGTCGAAATACATAACGTTCCGCGCTCTTCCTCGGGAATGAATACCGCCTCCACGGCATTGCCGTTGCCAACATCGAATAGCCATTTGCGGGTGCCGTCGCTGGCGATCCTGTCACTGATCAGCGGTGGCGCGACGATCTCGGCATCACGCATGAGACTCGTCCGCAAACTTGTCGCGATATTGGACATGGCGCCAAAATCATCTGCGCAATGCTGATGCAGCCATTTCTTGACCTGTTGCGCCCGAAACACCTTTTCGCCACGCGCCGCGAACCATGCCGCCAGAGCGGCACCGTCAAGGTCGAGCAGATTGGTGCGCATCGCCTGAAATGCGGTTAGCGCGAGTAGACGTTGAGTGCCGGGAAAAAATAGGCGATCTCGTTGCGCGCGGTCTCCACGGCGTCGGAACCGTGTACCGCATTGGCATCGATCGAATCCGCGAAATCGGCGCGGATGGTACCCGCCGCGGCCTTTTTCGGATCGGTAGCTCCCATCAGGTCGCGGTTCTTCAGTATCGCATTCTCGCCTTCGAGCACCTGTACCATCACCGGCCCGGAGATCATGAAGCCAACCAGGTCTTTGAAAAATGGGCGCTCGCGATGCACTGCATAGAATCCTTCCGCCTCGGCACGCGACAATTGCGTCATCCGCGCCGCGATTACCTTCAAGCCGGCATCCTCAAAGCGCTGGTAGATCTTTCCGACAACGTTTTTGGCCACAGCATCAGGCTTGATTATTGAGAGGGTGCGCTCAATGGACATATCGAAAAACTCCAAATAAATTAAGGTTTTGTGTGAGGTAAGTTAATCCAAAATTATACCAAACGCCTGCCTTGGCATGATTTTCAACGACGCGCCCTTCGAAGGGTCGGTCGAAGCTGCCCGAGCGCTCTTGGCCGCAGCGCCTGCAGTCAATCGCGGCTCGGTGGCGACGCATTTTCAAGCAACAGAACGGCCTTGCGCCGCACGACCCGCACACCCTCATGCACCCACGCCAGCCGGGTATCGTTGCTGCTGTCGACAATCGCCTTCTGCAAAGCGGCAAGGCGGGCAGACGATGGCGCGCGCGCGCCCGCTTGCGCCAGCCAGCGTCGCAGGAGGTTGGCTTGCCGGTCGCCTTGCAACATGGCCAGCCGCTGGCAGTCGAGACCACCGTCCAACGCCATCATTGCGAGGTCCAAGTCGGCCAGCACTTCCAACAGGCTGGCAGCCTGTGCCTGCAGTCGCGCCGCGCGTGCCAATAGGCGGCCCGGCGCTGGAAAGGCCTCCGCGATGACCGGCAACACGCGTTGCCGCAAGTAATTGCGGCGCAGGCGCAAGTCCTGGTTGCTTTCGTCCTCTACCCATTCCAGTCCGGCATCGACCGCATAGGCCGCCAACTGCGCACGATCAATTGAAAGCAGGGGGCGCCAATAGGCCGGTGCACTGCCACGTACGGTACGCGAAACGATTGCGGCCATAGCCGCCAGACCTTTGGGCCCTGCGCCACGCAACAGCTGCAACAACACCGTTTCGGCTTGATCGTCCGCGTGATGTGCAAGTGCCACAGCGTCGGCCTGAATGCGCCGAAAAACGGCGTAGCGGGCCGTACGTGCCTCCTCTTCAGGACTATGGCCGGCTTGATGCCTTATTCGCACGCGCGCGATTTGAAGTTCGATCCCCAATCGAGTGCAAACCTGGGCACAATGCCCACTCCACGCATCGGCATTAGGCGACAGCCCATGATGCACATGAACGGCAGTCACCGTGATCGAGCCGGCCGCCGCTTCAAGAGCCAGCAAATCGAGCAGCACGACGGAGTCCAGTCCTCCGGAGTAACCGACGCAGACCCGCGGCTTTGCAATGCCGGCGGCTCGCACCAACTCGCCAATACCCGCACGCGTCGCGGCGCGCAGGGTGGCGGTGCGGTCAGGCGGCGACTTCCTCAAACCTGCCGTAGCGCATGATGCGTTGATAGCGCGTCTCGACGAGGGTCTCGATCGGCACGTCCCCAAGCTGGCGCCAGGCATCAGCCAACGCCTTCTTGAGATTACCTGCGGCCGCGACGCCGTCACGGTGGGCGCCGCCGGCCGGCTCGGGTATCACCTTGTCGATCAAACCAAGGGTCTTCAGCCGCGGTGCCGTGATGCCGAGGATTTCCGCAGCTTCCGGGGCCTTGTCCGCACTCTTCCATAGAATGGAAGCGCAGCCTTCAGGGGAAATCACCGAATAGGTCGCGTACTGCAACATCATCACGATGTCGCCTACCGCGATTGCCAAGGCACCGCCGGACCCCCCCTCGCCGATGATCGTGGTGATTACCGGAACCCGCAGTTCGGCCATGGTGTACAGATTCTGGCCTATCGCTTCCGACTGCCCGCGTTCTTCAGCGCCTACGCCCGGGTAGGCTCCCGGCGTATCGACAAACGTGAATAGGGGCAGACCGAACTTCTCGGCTGTCCGCATCAGCCGCAACGCCTTGCGATAGCCCTCCGGACGCGGCATCCCGAAGTTGCGGCGCGCGCGTTCCTTGACATCACGCCCCTTCTGGTGGCCGATCACCACACATGCCTGGCCATTGAGTCTTGCGAGCCCGCCCACGATAGCCCGATCGTCCGCATAGGCTCGATCACCATGCAACTCCTCGAACCCGGTGAACACCGCTCCAATGTAGTCAAGCGTGTAAGGGCGTTTCGGGTGACGCGCAACCTGCGCTACCTGCCAAGGCGTGAGAGTGGCATAGATTTCCTTGACCAGTGCCTGCCCCCTTTTCTTGAGGCGTTCGATTTCGTCCGATATGTCGACAGCCGATCCATCCTGTGCGTATCGCAATTCCTCGATCTTCTCCTCAAGCTCGGCCAGCGGTTGCTCGAACTCGAGAAAGTTCGTCTTGCTCATATCAATACTCCACCGCCAAAGGATCGAGGCTGCGCCACATGTACCAGGTACCCACTGAACGCCACGGCACCCAGTTTTCACCGACTTCACGCAGTTCGCTGCGGGTCAAAGTGTCGCCAGAAAAATATAGCTGACTGACCGCCTTCTGCAGGCCCAGGTCGTCGAGCGGCAGCACATCAGGGCGCAGCAGATTGAAGATCAGGAACATCTCGGCGGTCCAGCGACCGACACCGCGAATGCCTGTAAGCGCATCGATCACCGCCTCATCATCGAGCGCATGCCAGTCTTCATGCCGCATACCGCCCTGCCTGAAATGGCCCGCGAGATCCTGCAGGTACTCGGCCTTGCGTTGCGACAGGCCGCAGGCACGCAAGCGGGCGATTGGCACGCGCGCAACGCGCATCGGAGTGAAATCCTGAATGCTTGCAATCAGGCGCTCCCATGTCGCTTGCGCCGAAGCCACCGAAATCTGCTGGCCAACGATCGAACGCGCGAGCGTCACAAACGGATCGCCGCGGGTAGTCAGGCAAAGCCCGGGGTATTGTGGAATGATGCGGCGCAACACGCGGTCGCATTTAACCAGATCACGCAGCGCCTGTTCCCAGTATGCGGGCCTGCCAACTTGCGGACGCGCCATGCTCAAGCGAGCCGCTGCAACGGAAGGTTCATCAAGAGGTTCTGCGGCTTCATGCGCACGTTGTCATTGTGATCCATTGCCAGTGCAAGATAGCATGGCGAACCGCGGGCTGTATCAAGCAGAACCGTTTGGTCATCGAAATGCATGGTCATCATGCACAACAGCCGACGGCGCGACAACTCATCGGGGACACTCCCATTATAAATCCCATTGAGGAGCGAGGTCGCCATGCTGTCGAGCCCGACATACCAGCGCATGCGCGCCGACTCGATCTGCCGGACTGGCTCAACCCGTACTGCAGTCGCATGGAAGTGGGCGACCCAGGCTTCGATTACCCGGCATAAGGCAGTCAGTCCAGAACGCCCGAAATTGATGTGTATCGCCGTATCATGGCGCTCGTCGCGCGCCCAGTAAATAGCGGCATTCTCGGATTCGATGACATCCAGGTCGACAGACCGCAGCGGAGTCTGCGCATCTACCAGCAGGCGCCCGAGATTGCCGTAACGAGTACCGTCGCGTGCCGCCTGCGCCTGCATTTCCACCGTTTCCAGGTCCGCCAGCAGGACCTGTCCGTCCGCTACGTGCGCCCGCTGCTCGCGAAACAGGATCTCCGCGGCCCTTGCCATCAATCCGTCTTCGCACTTGTCGAGAACGCTGCGCACGATCATCTGCGCGAGTTGATCGGTGAACAACGGTGGAATTCCGCTTGTACCGAAGTCGCGCGCGTGTCCTCGCGAGTCCACAAAAAAATCGCGATAGGCGCGTTCGAGCGTGCCGGCCGACACCAGATGGTCACGAAATGCAAGCACGACCGCGTAATTCTCGCGCGCATCTGTATCCGCAAGCGCGGCCAGTTCGATCGCGGAAACCTGTTCCAGCGGATTGGCCTGCAGGCGCGCGAACAAGGCGCGCTCCGCCTGGCAGGACTCGGCCAAAGGTGCCACCTCGGGACGTGCGAAGTAGGCGCGCAACAAATCGGCTGACGGCACACAAGCACCGTCCTTGTCTGTGCTTGTTAGGTGGAACCCTGAGTGGCGCCAGAAGTCGGGCATTGTGGGAATCGACAGTTGCTTGCTTTGTTTGAACCTGCGCGCGCGGTATAGTAGCGTAACCACAATGCAGACGACGCCTGGGGGCGTTCCGACATTCTGCCAATGAGCTATGAATTCGCCAGCGCCGAGCATATCGGCGACCGCAAAGAACAACAGGATCGTGTTGCGCTCGCAACCCATCCCACGCATCCGGAGCTGTTGATCGCCGTACTCGCCGACGGCATGGGCGGGCATCGCGGCGGTGCCCGCGCGTCGCAAGCGGTGCTTGATGCCGTCCTGCCCATGTTCGAGGCGTATGCGCCGCGAACCGGCTCGGCACATGACTGGCTTGGGGGGATGATCGGCGCGGCGCATGAAAAGGTCGGCGCCGCCGGGCGCGGCCAAAACCGAGATCCGCGCTCGACATGCGTGATTGCGCTGGTGCAGAAGGAGCGCATCGACTGGGCACACTGCGGCGACAGCCGCCTGTACCTGTTTCGCAACGGGGAGTTCGTGTTGCGGACAGACGATCATTCGATGGTCGACGTGCTGGTCAAACAGGGTGAGATCAGCGATGAGGATGCGCTTGACCATCCCGACCGCAGCAAGCTGTTCACCAGCGTTGGCGGGCCGGAGTTGCCACAAGTGGCTTTCGGGGCGATCGATCGCGTCCAAGCGGGCGATACCGTATTGCTGGCTTCCGACGGACTCTGGACCTACTTCCGCAATCGCGAGCTCGCGGTCCTTACCGGCTACCGAGGCTTGACCGAGGCCTGCGACAGGCTGGTCGCGATTGCACGGCGTCGCGCTCGCGGCAATGGCGACAACATCAGCGTCGCTATGGTGCGCAAATCCGATACGCCAGCGCGCAGGAGTCTATTGGGCACATTGTTCAAGGAAAAAAACACTGCACTTCCTGCTTCACCCATGGAAGACAGCAAGCGGTTTCTTCTTGCCTACTTAAGCGATGCCAAGAGCACGTCGGTCCAGTCCATTGCGCGCAAAATCGAGCAATGCGAAGACCTTGACCAACTGCGCGAGTTGATCGCCGGATGC
>CAYYFR010000001.1:49422-55156 GCA_964470865.1 uncultured Burkholderiales bacterium
CATGGCCGTGAATAGAGCCTGAATGAACCTGATTCGCAATATTCGATATGTTCGCCTGGGAACGCGCGACCTTGATGCCGCCACGCGCTTCGCAACACGCATTGTCGGCCTGCAGGAAGTCGGGCGCGTGGGCACGGCGGGCGCAGGGGGCGCGGTTTACTTCCGCAGTGACACACGGCACCATACGCTGGTCTATTTCGAAGGCGAGCCCACCGAGCAAATCGTAGCGTTCGAGGTTGACGAAGCGGCGGCACTGAAAGCGGCGGCGCGGAATTTTGAAGCATTGGGATTGGCACCGCGCCGAGGTTCGCGCGACGAGTGTGCGCTGCGCAATGTGACAGCGATGATCGCACTGCGTGACCCCAGCGGCAATGCGCTGGAATTGGTGGTGCCTGCAAAGGATAGTGACGCGAACTTCGTAGCGCCGCGCGCCGCCGGTATCACTGGGTTCGCCCATGTTGCGTTGCGCAGCACCGACCCTGTACGCGATGAGGCGTTCTGGACCGGCGTCCTTGGCGCGCGCGTATCCGACCGCATTGGCAACGCGCCAATGCTGCGTTTCGACGAAACGCATCACCGCGTTGCGTTGTTGCCCGCCAATCGGCCCGGCATCCAGCATATCGCCCATCAGGTAGGCTCGCTTGACGATGTCATGCGCGCCTGGTATTTCTTTGGCGAAAGCGGCGCCCGCATTGTGCTGGGGCCTTGTCGTGAGCCCACCTCAACGGCGATCTACCTGCATTTCGAAGGTCCGGATGGCATGGTGTTCGAGTACCTGGCTGGCGCCAAATCCATCACCAACGATGCGGTCCACCGCCCACGCCACTTTCCGTTCGCGGCGCGCTCATTCTGCATGTGGGGAGGCAAGCCAGACCTGAGCGAATTGATGTCGTAGGCCTCAAAGGCAGGCAACGCGCACTTCCCTTGCCGGAGCGCGATGGGTGCGCGTGAAATGTCCTCGCAGGCCAGGGGTCTTGAATAGAGTTGACTGACGGTAGGCCGATTGTGTTCGACCCCTGACACCACGCCCGCGCCAGCGTTTTCCGGGGATTCGCTCAGACACCCACATACTGATGCAGCAACTCGGGTTGGGCGCGCAGGCTCTCGGAAGAACCTCCCCACACCACTCTGCCTTTCTCTACGATGTGATGCGTATCCGCCAGTTTGAGCAAGGATCCAATGTTCTTGTCGATCGCAACAATGGTTTGCCCACCGGTTTTCAAGCGCGCCAGGCAATCCCAAATTTCCTGGCGGATCATGGGTGCCAGCCCCTCGGTGGCCTCGTCCAGGATTAATAGCCGGGGATTGGTCATGAGGGCCCGTCCGATCGCCAGCATCTGTTGTTCGCCACCCGACAGATTGGCGCCAAGGTTGCGCTCGCGCTCCCTCAAGCGCGGGAACAACGCATAGATGCGGTCAAGGTTCCAGGGTTCACGCGACTGGGATCGGTTGTTCGCGGTTGCCACCAGGTTTTCGCGCACCGAAAGATTGGGAAAAACCTGGCGCCCCTCAGGTACCAGGCCAATCCCTAACTGCGCAACACGATAGGAAGGCATGCGCTGCAGGGATTGCCCGGCGAAAGTGACGTTGCCCTCACGCGGACTAAGCAAGCCCATGATGCTCTTGATGGTCGTGGTCTTGCCCATGCCGTTTCGGCCGATGAGTGTGACGAATTCGCCTTGGCGTACCGAAAATGACATGCCGAACAGTGCCTGGCTGGCGCCGTAGTAGGTTTGGATCGATTGCACCACCAGCATGGCATCACTCATGGGCTTTCTTCTTCCCCGAGGTAAGCTTCCTTGACCATCCGGTTCCGGCGAATCTCCGCCGGTGTGCCGGTAACGATGATGCGCCCGTACACCATAACCGAGATGCGATCCGCCAGTGCGAATACCGCGTCCATGTCGTGCTCGACCAAAATGATCGCGTAGCGCCCTTTCAGGGTACGGATCAGGGAAATCATCTCCTCTGACTCCTTCTGGCTCATACCAGCCATCGGTTCATCGAGTAGCAGTAAACGCGGACTTCCGGCCAATGTCATGGCCAGTTCAAGCTGACGATGCTCGCCATGCGCCATGGAAGCGGCCAGCGCCGTGGCGCGCTCGGCCAGCCCAACCTGACGCAGGGCCTCTATGGCCGGGGCGGTGATCGCAGGCTCGCTGGCGACCGCTTGCATGAACGAGAATCCGCGTCCGGCACGCGCCTGAACCGCGAGCATGACATTCTCAAGCGCGGTGAACTCCCGGAAAATCTGGCTGATCTGGTATGAACGTCCGAGTCCGGCGAGCGAGCGGGCCGCTACCGACAATCGTGAAATGTCGCGCCCCTCGAAAACCATCGAACCTTCATCCGGCTGCAATTCCCCCGACAATTGCGAGATAAGCGTAGTCTTGCCCGCGCCGTTTGGACCGATGATCGCGTGTACCTCACCGGGTTCGACAGCGAAGCTCACATGGTCGGTGGCCATCAATCCGCCGAAGCGTTTTACCAGGCCGCTGACCTCGAGGAGCGACGTCATTGGCGGCGATCCCCAACCATGAATCCGTAAATGCCGCGCTTTGCGTAAAGCACTACCAGAATGACGAAGATTCCTATTACAAATTGCCAATGGTTGCTGATCACGTCCTCGATCGGTGGATAGAGAACCGGCTTCCAGGCCTGCAGCAATTCCTCCAGCAGCAAAAGCACAATCGCTCCTATCACCGGCCCGAACAGCGTGAGCATTCCCCCAAGGACAACAATGACGATCAGTTCACCCGATACGCTCCATTGCATGTAGGACGGTGAGGCGAACTTGGTGAAGTTGGCGAGGAAGAAACCAGCCAGCGCACAGACCATTGCCGAAATCACGTAGGCGGTCAGTTTGTAGCGGAAGGTCGGGAAACCAAGTGCGAGCATGCGCCGTTCATTGGACTTGATCCCTTTGAGCGCGAATCCGAAACGTGCTGCGAGAATGCGGTTGAACAACCACAAGGCTCCAACCAGGCAAAATAGAATCGAGTAGTAAAGAACCGTGTTGTTGCCAAGGTCGATCACGCCAAGAGCGCTGCGTGCCTCGATGGTGAGGCCGTCGTCACCGCCATATTGCTTGAGGCTGACAGCCAGAAAGTAGCCCATTTGCGCGAACGCCAGCGTGATCATGATGAAGGTCATGCCGCCTGTGCGTACGACCACAGCGCCTATCAGGGTGGCGAACAGGCCGCCCATTGCAAGAGCCGCCAGCAAATGCAGCCAGCCATTGGTGACACCGTGAAACGACAGGATGCCCACCGCATAGGCGCCCAATCCCATGTAAAGCGCGTGTCCGAAGCTAACCAGGCCACCGAATCCCAATACAAAATTCAGCGCAACACCGGCCAGCGCGTAAATCAGTATGCGTGAGAAGAGGGTTACGTAAAAGCTCTGGCCTACTGCGGCGGCATACACCGGCAGCAGAGCGAGCGCCAGCAGGACCAGGGCGGGCACCCAGAACCGCGCGGATCGCCAGTCAACCATTGCGCACCGGGAACAGGCCCTGAGGTCGCAGTGCCAGCACCACCGCCATCAGGAGGTAGATCAGCATCGAGGCGATCGCCGGCCCGGCGGCTTGCGCCAGCGAGCGCTCGACCAGCATTTGCAGGACGATGGGCAAGAAGACGCGGCCGACCGTATCCACCAGGCCGACGATCATGGCGCCATAGAAGGCACCGCGTATCGAGCCAATACCTCCGGTGACGATCACGACCAGGGTCAGAATCAGCACCGGCTCACCCATGCCCGGCTGCACTGAAAGAATGGGGCCCGCCATGAGCCCGGCAAGTCCTGCCAAGCCGGCACCCATCGCAAACACCATGCTGTTGAGGAATCGGATGTCCACGCCCAGGGCCGAAACCATGTCGGCGTTCGACGCACCTGCGCGAATCAGCATCCCGAGACGGGTCTTGTTGATAACCAGGTAAAGACCAACCGCGACGGCAAGACCAACGCCGATAATCGCAAATCGATACGATGAATAGCTCAAGCCAAACAAGGTTACCTGGCCCGAAAGTGCTTCGGGCGCATTCATGTAGATCGAAGACGGTCCCCAGAAGTAACGCACCACTTCGTTGAACACCAGAATCAGGCCATACGTGGCCAAAACTTGGTCCAGATGATCGCGCGAATACAGGCGCATCAGGGCCACGCGCTCGATTGCCAACCCCAGCAGCATAGTGGCCGGAATGGCGATCAGACCTGCTACGAAAAACGAACCAGTGATGGAAAACGCCGCCGCCGCGAAATAGGCTCCCATCATGTAAAGCGAGCCGTGCGCCAGATTGACGAAATTCATGATGCCGAACACCAGCGTCAGGCCGGCGGCCAGCAGGAAAAGCAGAATGCCAAGCTGCACGCCGTTCAACACCTGCGTCAGGAACAGGCCCCAGCTCATGAAAGAATCACGCGATCGATAGCCGTTTGAAATTGAGCGGCGCCGCAACAAGAAAGACGGGTTGCCATCCTGCGTTGTTCCGGCAAGCCTTTACTTGAGAGCGCACTTGTCGAAGTAACCATCCTTGTCAGCCTTGAGCGGGGTCGCCACCGTTTTCAGGGTATTGCGCCCTTTGTCATCCTTGACCACCTCGAATACATGCAAATCCTGGATCGGAAAGCCGTTGGTATTGAATTTGAACTCGCCGCGAATCGATTTGAAGTCGGCCGACTTGAGCGCGGCCATGAAGGCCTTCTTGTCGCTGACGTTGCCTTTCACCTTGGCGATCGCCGAATCAAGCAGCAGCGCTGAATCATAGGCTTGGGCGGCATACTGCGATGGAATCCGCTTGAACTTGGCCTCGAAATCGGCGACAAACTTCTGGTTTTGCGCGTTCTTGAAGTCCGGCCCCCAGGCCGTTCCAAGTATCGCGCCGAGCGCTGCATCACCTTGCGCCGGCAGATTGATGCCGTCGGTTGTCGAGATGTTCAATAGCGGATACTTGCCCTTGAGCCCCGCTTGAGCGTATTGCTTGACGAAGTTAACCCCCAGGCCACCGGGATAGAACACGAACACCGCATCCGGATTGGTTGACTGTACCTGCGCCAATTCAACCGAATAGTCCTGTTGCGTCAGCGATGTATAGATCTCGTTGGCCAATGGCGTCTTGTAGTAACGCTTGAAGCCGGCAACGAAGTCTTTGCCGGCCTGGTAGTTTGGCGCCATCGCCGCGACCCGCTTGTAGCCTTTGTCGCTCGCATACTTGCCCACGACCTCGGCCTGCTGGTCGTTTTGCCAGGATGTCGAGAAAAAATAGGGCGAGCATTGCGCGCCGGCGATCGGTGACGGGCCTGCGTTCGAGCCGATCAGGAACACCTCCTTGTCGACTATCTTCTTGAACACGGCCATCAGCACATTGGAAAAGGTCAGACCGGTGATGATCGGCACGCGGTCCCGTTCAATCAGCTTGTCGACGATCTGCACAGCAACTTCGGGCTTGAGCTGGCTATCCTCTTTGAGGATATCAACCGCGACGCCACCAAGTTTGCCGCCGTTGGCCTGAACCACCATCATGAAAGCATCGAACTGATCCTGACCGAGCGCGCCTTGCGGTCCTGAAAGCTCGGCCATGAAACCGATTTTGATGGGCGCCTGGGCAGTCGCCAGCTGCGTCAACGTCATCGCGGCAAACGCCAGCCAAAATTTGAATTTCATGGTGTTGTCTCCGGAAATTTCGTGAGCGCGAAGTATATCCAAGGAACGCGAAATGCCGACGCACCTGCCAGC
>CAYYFR010000001.1:55256-63582 GCA_964470865.1 uncultured Burkholderiales bacterium
CGAGCCCCGGTGCTGCCGCCTTCAGCCTAGACGAGCATGGATATCACGCGTTCGGCCTGCGTGTACATGGCGGACCGGCGCAGTTGTTCAAGCTGCATGCTGCCGACCGGTAATGACAGACGTGCGATACGTGTCAACGGAACCGGGCCGACTCCATGCCTGGCCAGCCCAGCCAGGAGTTCGTCCGCCGCGACAGGGTCATTGCATAGAAGGACCATGTCGCAGCCCGCATCAAGCGCAGCCAAGCCGCGCGCCACCGGACCGCCGGCGCCCTTCGCCCCTTCCATCGAAAGGTCGTCGCTGAACACTATGCCGTCAAAATGGCAGCGCTCGCGCAGGTACCGGTGCCAGACTGGCGAGAAACCCGCTGGACGGTGGTCGACCGCCGGATAAATCACGTGTGCCGGCATGATCGCCGCAAGCCCTGCGGCGGCCATTCGTCTGAACGGAATCAGGTCGGTTGCCTCGATCTCCGCAAGCGAGCGTTCATCGACCGGTATCTCGAGATGCGAATCCGCAGCCACATGGCCATGCCCGGGAAAGTGCTTGCCACAAGCTGCCATGCCGCCATCGGCCAATCCCTGCTGCAACGCGGCCGCCAGCGCGGCAACGCAGTCGGGCATGGAATGAAATGCGCGATCGCCGATGACGCCGCTGGCACCAATATCCAGATCAAGCACCGGGGCAAAGCTCAAATCGACTCCGCAGGCCTTGAGCTCGGCCGCCAGCACCAGTCCGCACGCACGCGCAGCGACAAGTGCCTGGTCTTCGTCCTGATCCCACAAGCGGCCCAGGGCACGCATTGGTGGAATCTGCGTGAAACCCTCACGGAAACGTTGGACTCGACCGCCTTCATGATCCACGGCGATCAACAGTGCCGGGGTTCTCGCGGCATGGATCGAGGCGGTCAAAGCGCGCAGTTGCGCGATCGACTCGAAATTACGGGAAAAGAGTATCACCCCGCCGACTTGCGGGTGTATGAGGCGCTGCTCTTCCGCCGGCGTCAGCTTGCAGCCTTCAATGTCGACGATCGCGCGACCAAGTGAAATTTTCAGACTCATGTTGAATCTCTCTCCAGGATAATGCTTGCAAAGGCGTATTCGCGTTCATCGGAAAGCGAAACATGCCAGCCGGTGATGCCGCATTGCCGCAGAAGCGCAGCAAGCTCCAGTCCGAACTCCAGGCGCGGCCGGCCTGAAGGCTCGTTTCCGATCGTCAGTTGATGCCAGGTATTGGCCGCGCTCGGCGGTTCGCCAAGTGCCTTGAAAAATGCTTCCTTGGCGGCGAATCGCTTTGCCACATAGGGTGCGCCGTCAGACAGGCCCGTGTATACCGCCCACTCCGCGTCTGCCAACACCTTGCGCGCAAAACGCCCTGCATGCCGCAGGAGGGCGCGACGTACGCGCTCGATCGATACAATGTCGGTGCCGATGCCAGCAATCACCACGCGTCTCCAGGCGCTCGCGGTCCACGCTTCAGGCGGTACCAGCCGCCCGCGCCGCAGCCATCAGGGCCTTCATGTCGCGGACCGCCGGTTGCCAGCCGCGGAATATCGCCTCGGCAACCAGCGCGTGCCCGATATTGAGTTCGCTGATGCCTGGGATCGCGGCCACAGCGGCGGTATTGTCGAAATTGAGGCCGTGCCCGGCGTTTGCCACCAGTCCCAGACGCGTCGCATGTTCGACCCCGCGCCGAATCGCATCGAGTTCGGCCGCTGCGGTCGCGGCTCCGGCGTCCGCGAAGTGGCCAGTGTGAATTTCGATCACGGGCGCGCCAACTGCTCGCGCTGCGGCTATCTGCTGCGGATCGTGGCTGATGAACAGTGACACGCGAATTCCAGCTTCGGTCAGCAGTCTGACTGCATCGCGTACCCGGTCGAACTGGCCGACCACGTCAAGCCCGCCCTCGGTCGTAAGCTCCATACGGCGTTCCGGTACCAGACACACATCGTGCGGCCTTACCTTGACCGCAATCTGCAGCATTTCGCGCGTGATCGCCGCCTCGAGATTCATGCGGGTGGCGAGCAATCCCCGCAGCTCGAAGACGTCGCGGTCCTGGATATGCCTGCGGTCTTCCCGCAAGTGAAGCGTGATCAGATCAGCTCCCGCCTCTTCAGCCAGCAAGGCCGCCCTTACGGGATCGGGATAAGGAGTGCCGCGGACCTGACGCAGGGTTGCAACATGATCGATATTGACGCCAAGCATCACCCGTTGAATCATGATTGCTGCAGCTCGAAAAAAATCTGGCGGGTGGCTATCTTCCTGCCGTTGAGGTGAAGTTCTATCAGCGAGCGCATCAACTGCTTTGCATGAAGCGCGGTATGTGCCTCGGAATAATCGTTGCGGTCTATCGCCAGAGCGACCGCGCCGCTCAGCTCGCGTTCGGCGGACTCTCCCAAGTGCAAGCGGCGCAAACCCGCATCCGGCATGTACGCATAGCGAGACTGCGGATCAACCGCTTCCCCGCTCTTGGCGTCAACTCTAAGGTTGACGGCATACCCAATTTCCCGCAGCAGTTCCTTCTCGAACGCGCGCAGCACATGTGCCTCCCTGGCGCCGCGCGCCAACTCGATCAAAGCCCGCTCGTAGCAGTCAAACAGGCGTTCGTGTGGGTCGTCGCGCGCCAGCAACTTGAGCAACAGTTCGTTGAGATAGAAGCCGCAAAAAAGTGCGGTCTGACCAAGCGCGGGGATGCCGCCAAGCCATTCGCTTCGCGTCAATGTGCGCAAATCCCCTTTGCCTGACCACGATAGCCCGATCTTCTGGAACTGCATCAGCACACCGCGCATTGCGGAACCAGGACGTTTTGCGCCTTTTGCCAGCAGCGGCACGCGTCCGTGCGCGCGCGTGAATGACTCGACGATCATGCTGGTCTCGCTATACGGGTACATATGCAGGACATAGGCGGCCTGATCTTCCAATCGACGCGAAACAACCGCCGCCCTTGCAGGTGCATGCGCTACCAGTCGGGCGCCATCCGCCATGTCCATCAACGGTATCCCAGGGACTTGAGCATGGTCGCGTTGTCGGCCCAGCCGCTCTTGACCTTTACCCAAACTTCAAGAAAGACCTTGACGCCAAACAGCTTTTCCATATCCAGACGCGCTTCGCTGGCGATGCGCTTCATGCGCTCACCCTTTGCACCAAGGAGAATCACCTTGTGCCCCGGTCGGTCAACCAGAATGGTGGCTTGAATCCGGCGCAATCCGCCGTCTTCCTCGAACTTTTCGATCGTCACATCGGTTGCGTAGGGTATCTCTTCGCCGGAAAGGCGGAATACCTTTTCCCGAATCATCTCCGCTGCCAGAAAGCGCTCCGGCCGGTCGGTCAGCATGTCTGCCTCGTACATCGGGGCAGACACGGGCAAGTGCCGCGCCAACTCACCCAGCAACGCGTCCAGGCCGGCGCCACCGCGCGCTGACACAGGAACTATCGCGGCAAATTCGTGCACCTTGCGCACTTTGTCGATCAGGGTCAGCAACTTGTCCTGCTGCTTCAGTGCATCAATCTTGTTGATTGCCAGCACAACCGGCAGCGCAGCAGGAAACAGCGCACAAACTGTGGCATCCTCGGGGCGCCACCCAGCAGCCTCGATCACCAGCAATGCAACGTCGGCCGAAGCCATCGCGTCGGTGACGCTCTTGTTCATCGCGCGGTTCAATGCGTTGCGATGCTGCGTCTGGAAACCCGGTGTGTCGAGAAACACAAATTGCGCGCCGGCATCACTGCGTACACCCAGTATGCGATGGCGGGTGGTCTGCGCCTTGCGGGACGTGATACTGACCTTGGCACCGATCAGATGATTGAGTAGTGTCGATTTTCCGACGTTGGGACGTCCGGCGATCGCGATGTAGCCGGATCGATGGGCGACGCTCGGATTCACGCCTTTCCTTCCGCGTCGACCGCAGTTGCAAGGTCTGGCAAGGTCTGCGCCGATACCGGCGACTTCGGCGCCGGTGCATCTCCACGGGCCTTGCCTGTGGTTGGATCTGCCGCTTCCAATGGGGCATCCGTTCTGGGGGGCACCGCCTTGGCAAAGCCTCCAGTGTTTGCTTTGTCCCCTTCCTTGCGCGTGCGGCGTGCCTTCTTCGGCGTCTCTTTGGGCGCCAACTCCAGCGCTTTCTTGGCGGCCGCCTGCTCGGCGGCGCGTCGACTCGACCCAGCCCCGGTGGCTCTGATCTCGAGCTTCGGAATCAGGCACTCGACCTCGAACTCCTGGTTGTGCGCCGCGCCATGCGTCGCTACAACGTTGTAGGTGGGCAATGCAATCTTGCGACCTTGCAAGTATTCCTGAAGCAGTGTTTTCGCGTCCTTGCCCAGGGTTTGCGGATCGACCGTCTCGAGGATCGGGTGGTACAGCTTGGCGATGGTGAGTCGCGCAGACTGAAACCCACCATCCAGAAAGATCGCCCCGAACAATGCTTCCAGGGTATCGGCCAAGATCGAGGGCCTGCGAAATCCGCCACTCTTGAGTTCTCCCTCGCCCAGACGCAGATGGGGTGCCAGTTCGATACGCTGGGCAACCTCATACAAAGTCTGCTGCTTGACCAGATTCGAGCGCAGCCGCGAGAGGTCACCCTCATCTAACTTGGTATAGCGTTCGAACAGAATATGCGCGACTGCGCAATTGAGAACACTGTCCCCGAGAAATTCGAGCCGCTCGTTGTGCGGGGCGCTATGGCTGCGATGGGTGAGCGCCTGCCCGAGAAGTTTGGCAGTGACGAACTTGTAGCCTAAACGAGCCTCGAGTTCAGAGGAATCCACGCACAACTCCGGAAGCAGGCCATGCGCCGAAGCAGCAGCGCGCGATGCCAGCCGGCCGCTTCACGTTTGCCGCGCAACGAGAAAGAGCATGCGCGGCGACCGCCGGAAAAATGCTGCGTTGCCAGCCTTCACGGATTATCGCTGCTGCCGGCATACTCGATCAGCAGGCTGACGTTGTAGAACAAGGGGATTTTCTTTTCGTACTTGAAAGCAACGACAATGTTGTTGCCTTCCTTGGTTATGTCAAGGTCCTTGCCGGCAACCGTCGTAATGTCGTTGATGTTGGCAGCCCGATCGAATGCTTTCTGAACCTCAATCACGGTCTTGCCACCACTTTGCGCCTGAGTCGCCGCTGCCTTGATGCTGCGAAACTCCAGGTAGGTCGGGATCACCTTCAGGGCGCCGACGGCAACAAACACGATCACCATGCAAATCAAGAGTATTCCAAGCATGCTGACACCGCGCTGCCGCGCGCGGCTGGAGATTCGAGTCATAGGGCCCCCTCTTCAAGTGAGTCAATCAAATCCACCGATTCTGGACAGGTCAAGGTTGAGACCACCCGACCAGTTCATCCAGATTCCAAACGCCCGACCGACGATGTTTGCCTCGGGCACGAACCCCCAGAACCGGCTATCAAGGCTGTTGTCGCGATTGTCGCCCATCATGAAGTAATGCCCCGGCGGAACCGTGCAAATGACGCCAGCATTATTGTAGATACAATTTTCGCGCTGAGGAAAAGGGGCTGCGGACATGATGAAGGCTGGCGCGTCTTCGTCGTTGAGTACGCGATGGGCGCGCCCGTCCAGAGTTTCGCTGTATTGCTTCGAATAGGCGGCACGATCGCGGTGCAGAAAATCCGCCTCCGCGCGCGTCGGCAACTCGACCCCATTGACATTCAACCGCTTGTTTTGATATGAAATTTTGTCGCCAGGCACGCCAACAACACGTTTGATGTAGTCAAGCGAAGGATCCACCGGGTAACGGAACACCATGACATCACCGCGCTTCGGGCTGCCCATGTCGATGATCTTGGTATTGATGACCGGCAAGCGTATGCCGTAGGTGAACTTGTTGACCAGTATGAAGTCTCCCACCAATAGAGTCGGAATCATTGAACCGGACGGGATTTTGAAAGGTTCAACCAGGAAAGAACGCAACCCGAACACCACCGCGATCACCGGAAAGAAGCTGGCCGGGAACTCCAGCCATGCAGGCGGAGTCCGAATCTCGTTGGACAGCCGCTGGACCTCGTCATCGCGATAGTCCTTGGGGTATGCATCCGGGCTGCCGGCCATGCGCTGGTCGAGCGTGCGTACTTCCGCTTCGAACGCGTGTTGCCTTCGCTTCTTGAAATAGAACACATCGGCACACCAAAAAATGCCGGTACCAACGGTCAGGCAAAACAGGATCAGGGCAAAATTCATCAGCCGTCCACCTGCAGGATTGCCAGAAACGCCTCCTGTGGAATTTCGACGCTGCCAACCTGCTTCATGCGCTTCTTGCCTGCTTTCTGCTTTTCGAGCAGCTTGCGTTTGCGCGAGATATCGCCGCCATAACATTTGGCCAACACATTCTTGCGCAAGGCCTTGACGTTTTCGCGTGCGATGATGTGGGCACCGATTGCCGCCTGAATCGCAACATCGAACATCTGGCGCGGGATCAATTCACGCATCTTGGAAACCAGTTCGCGCCCGCGATACTGGCTGTTGGCGCGATGCACAATGATGGAAAGAGCATCAACCTTTTCGGTGTTGATCAGCACATCGACCTTGACCACATCAGCGGCACGATATTCCTTGAATACGTAGTCCATTGATGCGTAGCCGCGCGAGGCCGACTTGAGCTTGTCGAAAAAGTCCAGCACGATCTCGTTGAGCGGCATCTCATAGGTCAGATGCACCTGGCGACCGTGATAGGCCATGTTGAGCTGAATGCCGCGCTTGACATTGCACAAGGTCATGATCGCGCCCACATACTCTTGCGGCATGAACAACTGCACGGTCATCACCGGCTCGCGAATGGTTTCGACACGACCTGGATCAGGCATTTTGTCCGGGTTGTCGATGACAATCGTATCGCCATTGCGCAGGGCCACCTCATAGACCACTGACGGCGCGGTGGTGATGAGATCCATGTCGAACTCGCGCTCCAGGCGCTCCTGCACGATGTCCATGTGCAGGAGTCCTAGAAAGCCGCAGCGAAATCCGAACCCCAGGGCCTGCGATACCTCCGGCTGATACTGCAGCGATGCGTCGTTGAGTTGCAGCTTTTCAAGTGAGTCGCGCAAAGCTTCATACTGATTGGACTCGACCGGAAACAAGCCGGCAAACACTTGCGGCTGGATTTCCTTGAAACCGGGCAAGGCCCGCGCCGCCGGCTTGTCGGCCAGGGTAACCGTGTCTCCGACCTTGGCAGCCTTTAGTTCCTTGATGCCCGAAATGATGAACCCGACCTCGCCTGCGGACAAGCTTTGCCTCGGCAGCGACTTCGGCGTGAATACCCCCACCTGTTCGCACAGAAAAGTGCCCCCGGCGGCCATCAAGCGGATGCGATCCTTGGGTTTGAGCACACCTTCCATCACCCGCACCAGCATGACCACACCAACGTAATTGTCGAACCAGGAATCGATGATCAGTGCCTGCAGCGGATTGGCACGGCTGCCCTTGGGCGGCGGAACGCGGGCAATCATGGCTTCGATGATGTCCTGCACGCCCTCGCCGGTCTTGGCGCTGGCGCGCACTGCGTCATGGGCATCGATGCCAATCACATCCTCGATCTCGGCAATCGCGTTTTCCGGGTCGGCCGACGGCAGGTCGATCTTGTTCAAGACCGGCACCACCTCAACGCCCAGATCCAGCGCGGTATAGCAATTGGCGACGGTCTGCGCCTCGACCCCCTGCGACGCATCGACCACCAGGAGGGCACCCTCGCAGGCCGAAAGCGAGCGACTGACCTCGTAGGAGAAATCGACGTGACCGGGTGTATCAATCAGGTTGAGCTGGTACTTCTGGCCGTCGCGGGCGGTGTACTCGAGGGCTGCGGTCTGCGCCTTGATGGTGATGCCGCGCTCCCGCTCAAGATCCATCGAATCGAGAACCTGGGCTTCCATTTCCCGGTCCGACAGGCCACCACAGAGTTGGATGATGCGGTCGGCCAGAGTTGACTTGCCGTGATCGATGTGGGCGATGATCGAAAAATTGCGGATGTGCTGCATGCGCTCGCGGCCGGAACGGCCCGTCGGGTAACACTAAAAAACAAGGGCGCGACATCAATCGCGCCCTCAAGATTAATCGCTAAGTCCTTATTTTAGCGGATTTTTGCTATTTGCGGTCAGGTCGGATCGTGACGTACTGCGATGTTTCGCCGCGCTTGACCAAGACCGCGATCACACGCTTCAAATCAAGCTTGGTGACCAGGTCGTTGAACTGGCGCGCCGAGGTCACGTCGTTGTTCTGCATTTTCAGAATCACGTCACCCGCGCGCAGGCCGGCGCGTGCCGCAGCGCCGTCAACCGCGTCGACCATGACCCCGCCTTCGACCTTCAGTTCACGCCTTTTGGCGTC
>CAYYFR010000001.1:63682-66579 GCA_964470865.1 uncultured Burkholderiales bacterium
CAACCGCGTCGACCATGACCCCGCCTTCGACCTTCAGTTCACGCCTTTTGGCGTCTGCCAGATCGGACACCACCAGTCCGATGGCGTTCGGCGGCACTTCTTTGTCTTTGCCGGGCGCCGGAGCAGCGCGCCCGGGCCGCTGGGCTACGCGATCCGGTTCCATCTCACCCAGCGTCAGGGAAAGCTCACGTGCAGCTCCGTTGCGCCAGACCTGCACTGCGACTTTCTGGCCGGGCTTGGTGTTGCCAACAATACGCGGCAGGTCCGTGTGCTTTTCCACCGGTTTGCCGTCGAAGCGCAGGATGACGTCGCCTTCCTTGAGCCCGGCCTTCTCGGCTGCGGTATTGGGCAACACCTTTTCAACCACCGCTCCGCTTGGTGCCTTCAAACCTAGCGATTCCGCGACGTCCTTCGTAACTGCGCCCGGCTGCACGCCAAGGAAACCGCGCGTTACCCGGCCACTGGCAACCAACTGGTCGCCCACTCGCATCGCCTCGTCGATCGGAATGGCGAACGAGATACCCTGGTACCCACCGGAGCGGCTATATATCATCGAATTGATGCCGACAACTTCGCCGCGCATATTGATCAACGGGCCGCCCGAGTTGCCGGGATTGATCGCAACGTCAGTCTGGATAAAGGGCACGTACTCGCCGGTGTCACGTCCCTTGGCGCTGACGATCCCAGCGGTCACGGTATTGTCCAGGTCATACGGGGAACCGATGGCCATGACCCACTCACCCACGCGCAAGCGGCCGGAATCGCCAATCGTCACGAACGGCAGACCGGTCGCCTCAACTTTCACTATGGCGACGTCCGTGCGTTGATCCACGCCCAGCACCCTGGCCTTGAATTCACGCTTGTCGGGCAGCCTGACATAGATTTCGTCCGCACCGCGAACCACATGCGCATTGGTCATGATGCGACCGTCGGCGGAGAGAATGAATCCCGAACCCACGCCGGATGGCGTTTCCTCGCCCCGCTGTTCAGGTGCCGGCCGCTCCCGTCGTGGACTGCGCTCGCCGCGAGGTGGGCACATCCAGGGAAACAATTCACAAAACGGATTGTCCTCGTCGGTTCCCGGACCGCTGCGCGGGCCGGCCCGCCCGCCTGCGCCAGCCCCGGTTTGCGCGGTTCGGATGTTGACCACTGCGGGCCCAACCTTGTCCACCAGATCGGCGAAGTCTGGCAGCATGCGCGCCTGCGAGTGCGCGTTGGAAACAAACTGGAATGGCGTGAACAGACAAGCGGCGAGAAACAAGGCTCGCAGTGGTCGTGACATGACTACCTCGGGTTCTGGTTGAAACAATGAATCGATGCGAAATCTACCTTGGAACAGGCCTGAATTCTATGGCCTGGGCGATGCGGGCGACGCACGCCGGTGGCGCTTCGCCGAGAACAGTGACAAGCTGGTCGCCAATGCGACGCCGATACACGTTGACAGCGCCCTGGTTGCTGGATCCTACATGCGCCTGCACGCCATCGCGCAACGGCTCGAGAAACACCGAAACGGATGCCAATCCGTCGGAAAACACCACTTGTCCGACTTCCACCTGACCAATGCCGCGGCGCACCTCAAGGACCTTGCGAAAGCCAGGCAACGGACTTTCAATGTGCCAGCCGACGTCGACCCCGCGCCAACTGGAGACCACCGGTGCCGAGGTGCGCCAATCGCGCCCCCCTACCGGCTTTGTCAGGCGGGCATGAAAGCGTTCGGCCGACCCGCCGATTTCAACTTGCGAGAAGGCGATCTGCTCGACGACCTCGCCTTTTTCGTTGATCATTTGCGCCTTAAGCAACAGGGCGCTGCCGAGATCGGCCCACAATTTGTGGCTGTAACGCATCTTGTCCTTGGGTTCAAGGATCAGGGTTTGACATTCGATGCCTGCCACCCGATCAGTTTCGCCTTTGCGAACGTCGTACTGCTCGCCAATATGGGAAATCTGTTCGGTCAGCAGCGCGGGGAAACTGCCCTTGTATGCACGCTTTTCGACAACAACGGTCTTGGTCCCCGGAAAATACGACTTGACTTGGTCGTTGTGGCGGACGATCACCAATGCCGCCCCATCAAGCATCTCAATGCGCTCGCGGTGGTTGCTGCCCTCAATGATGTGTGTGGTCCGGGAGGTCTGAGGCTGCCCGCCGTGCTGCAGATAAACAAAGGTGCCGGAATAGTTCAGGCGCTGCGCGGCTTGCTGGATGCGTTGCAGCCACTGCATGGAATCGGATGCGTTTTGCTGCGCCAGCACATTCGTAGACGATACCGATAGCCACAACAGCCATCCACACCACGCCACCGCGTATCGCATACGACCTAGCGCCCGCTGTCGAAATTGATACTCTGGACCACGCCGCCACCGCGATTCGCGGCAACGCTGCTGGAGAACTGACGATGCGCCTCGACGTAGCCGTTGGCGACCCGAGGAGGCGGCAGGCTCGATGATGCCGGCACCGCCGCCGAGAGCGCAGGGGGCATAGCGGGTACCGTGGCAACCTGATCTTGCGTGGATCGCAGTTGCGGCAAGGCAAGCCAGGCAACCGCGGCAACCGCCGCAGCCGCAGCCGCCAACGATGCCGGACGGCGCCAGCGCGAGGAATATCCCGCGTCGGTCGGTTGTGGCAAGGCAAGTAAATGTGGCTCTAGCGCCAATCGCGCCGCCATTTTGCCTGCCAGGGCGCCCGAATGGCAGCCCATGTCGTCGCTGCGCAAGACGTCGCCTATGCAGTGGTAGGCACTCCAGTCGTCTGTCAACTGCGAACGTTGCCGGCATGCCGTCAGCGTGCTGCCGGCCTCGGGCGCGTCGAGTTCGCTGTCGATCAGGGCCGATAAAAGTTCCCGTTCCGCAGCCAATTGCTGTGTCATTGCTGTCTCCATCGATTTTGCGCTTACCAGCGCT
>CAYYFR010000001.1:66679-138123 GCA_964470865.1 uncultured Burkholderiales bacterium
CGCAGCCAATTGCTGTGTCATTGCTGTCTCCATCGATTTTGCGCTTACCAGCGCTGGTCCTTGGTGGTCCCGAGCAGGGGCCGTAAATCGGTAGCAATCGCCTCGCGTGCCCGGAATATGCGCGACCTCACGGTGCCGATCGGGCAATCCATCAATTCGGCGATCTCGTCATAACTCATGCCCTCGACTTCCCGCAGGGTAATCGCGGTGCGCAGTTCTTCCGGCAATTTGTCCATTGCAGCGTTGACAGTGATGGCAACCTGCCGCGACATCAGGATCGATTCCGGAGTATTGATATCTCTTAGTTGGCCTGCGTCCTCAAAAGTTTCCGCTTCTTCCGCGTCTTTTTCAGTGCTGGTGGGAGCACGCCGTCCTTGCGCCACCAAAAAGTTCTTGGCTGTATTCACACCAATGCGGTACAGCCAGGTATAAAACGCCGATTCACCGCGAAACTGCGGCAGCGCGCGATAGGCCTTGATGAAGGCTTCCTGTGCGACATCCTCAACCTCGGCCGGGTCACGCACGATGCGGGATATCAGCCGCACCAGCTTGCGCTGGTACTTTGCCACCAGCAGTTCAAACGCATGCTTGTCACCGCGCTGCGCTCTTTCTACCAGAAGTTGATCAACGTCACGTTCGGACAACCGCACACCCTGTTCAGATTGGATTGCAACAAAACTGGCCGCCTTGTCACTTGCATTCAAGTGCGGGCGTCAATTGCGCCTATTGCCAGCGGGGGCCTCGTGCCGCAGTCGCACGCGCAGCCTCCTGAAATCGTCCGCGCCGGCGGCCACCCGCGTAAGGGCAAGCCCAAACTCCGATGTTGCACCGCAGCGAAAACCCGCGAAAACTGCATGCGGCAACACGAGTGTCTTGCACGCATTCAATTCGATGTGCGCGCCCTGATTGCATTGGCAGTACCAATGACCTGCGGGGGAATAGATCAGGCCGGCGATGCGATCGGCATGCACGTTTGAGCGCCAGCGCATTGTCACGGCAAATCCGATGAATAAGACCCCCACAGCGGCGTACCCTGAAGCAACCAGGAGAAGCCACGCTTCAACCACAAATGCCAGCAATAACGCACCCGACCACAAGAAGCGCATTTTTGCAGGACGACCAAGCACCAGGTCCCGCGCAAACGCGCCATGGGCCATGCTGATTCAGACTCGCGTAAAGACCAGCGTGCTGTTGGTGCCGCCGAACCCGAACGAATTCGACACCGCAGCCCGAATCGGCATGTCGCGCGCGGTATTGGCGCAGTAATCAAGATCGCACTCCGGATCCTGATTGAAGATATTGATGGTCGGTGGCGAAATCTGGCGCTGCACCGCGAGCGCTGAAAATACCGCTTCAATGCCGCCTGCGGCGCCCAGCAGATGCCCGGTCATGGATTTGGTCGAATTGACCACAAGTTTGCGTGCGTGATCGCCGAAGGCAGCCTTGACCGCTTCGGTTTCGTTCTTGTCGCCAAGAGGTGTGGAAGTGCCGTGCGCATTGATGTAATCGATCTGGTCCGCATTGATGCCCGCATTGCGCAACGCGTTTTGCATCGAACGGCGCGGTCCGCTCTGGTTCGGAGCGGTAATGTGAAACGCGTCGCCGGAAAGCCCGTAGCCTGCCATTTCGCAGTAAATGCGTGCACCTCGGGCGCGAGCATGCTCGTACTCCTCGAGCACCACGGCGCCAGCACCTTCGCCAAGTACAAAGCCGTCGCGATCACGGTCCCACGGCCGACTGGCGGTCGTCGGATCGTCATTGCGGGCAGACAGCGCGCGCGCCGACGCAAAACCACCGATAGCCAACTGCGTTATGGTCGATTCGGCTCCACCGGCCAGCATGACATCAGCATCGCCATATTCAATCAGCCTGGCTGACTCACCAATGCAGTGGTTGCCGGTCGCACAAGCGCTGACGCAAGCCAGATTCGGGCCCTTCAACCCGAGCATGATCGACAGATGTCCGGAAATCAGATTGATGATCGATGCCGGAATGAAGAATGGCGAAATGCGCCGCGCACCGCGCTCAAGCATGACCGAATGCATCTCTTCGATCATCGGCAGACCACCGATACCGGAGCCGATGTTCACGCCCATCTGTTCGCTGTTGGCGTCGTTGACCACGATGCCGCTGTCACCAAACGCCTGCATCCCCGCCGCGATCCCATAGTGGATGAAGAGGTCCATGTGGCGTGCTTCCTTGGCCGGCATGTAATCCTCAACCGAGAAGCCCTTGACTTCACCTGCAATATGGCAGGAAATCGGCAACTTCTGATCTTCCGGGTCAAAGCGGGCGATTCGTGCGATACCTGACCTGCCTGCCAGCAGGTTGGCCCATGCCTGGTCCACACCATTGCCTATCGGGCTCACGATGCCCAGACCAGTCACCACAACCCTGCGTTTGGCCGTTACAAATCCCACTGCTTTGCTCCCCGGGGCTATTTTGCCCCTCAAGCCTTCTTGTGGGAGCTGATGTAGTCGATCGCCTGCTGGACGGTGGTGATTTTCTCGGCTTCTTCGTCAGGAATCTCGGTCTCGAACTCATCTTCGAGCGCCATCACCAGTTCGACGGTATCCAGCGAATCCGCGCCAAGGTCGTCAACGAACGACGATTCGATCTTTATCTCTGCCTCATTGACGCCCAGCTGTTCGGCGACAATCTTCTTCACGCGTTGTTCTATGTTGTCCATGCTGAAAAACTCCTTCCCGTACGTGGATATGAAAGCGCGCGAATTCTAGCAGCTTTGCCTCTGCCGCCCGCTCGAATTTTCGCGCACGCGATGGGCCCGCGCATCACATGTACATGCCGCCGTTGACGTGAATGGTGCTGCCGGTGATGTACCCGGCCTCGGCTCCGGCGAGAAACGCCACCGCCGCCGCCACCTCTTCGACCGCACCCAGACGCCCCAGCGGCACCTGTGCCAGCAGCGCCGCCGTCTGGGCCTCGCTCAGGGCGCGCGTCATGTCGGTATCGATGAAGCCCGGCGCGACACAGTTGACGGTGATGTTGCGACTGCCGATCTCGCGGGCCAGCGCGCGGCTCATGCCGGCGACGCCCGCTTTGGCGGCGGCGTAGTTGATCTGACCGGCGTTGCCTGCGTGGCCCACTACCGAAGTCACATTGATGATGCGGCCGGTCTTGGCCTTCATCATGTCACGCAGCACTGCGCGACTCAGGCGGAACACAGCGTCGAGATTGGTCTGGATTACGCCCGTCCAGTCGTCATCCTTCATGCGCAGCGCCAACTGATCACGTGTGATGCCGGCGTTATTGACCAGAATCGAAACGGCGCCGAACTCCCGCTTGATCTCTTCGACTAGCGGCACGATCCGATCCGTTTGGTTGACGTCAAGTTCCCGGCCGCCGCCCCGCACCCCGGCGTCGCGCAGAGTTGCGTCGATGGCCGCGGCGCCGGCTGCGGAAGTCGCCGTTCCGATCACGATGGCTCCAGCGGCACCCAGACGCGCCGCGATAGCCTGGCCGATTCCGCGCGAGGCGCCAGTTACCAGCGCCACACTTCCGTCGAGTTTCATGCCAGCGCCTCCAGGCTCGCGGTGAGGGATGCAGCGTCGTTGACGGGCAGAGCGACCAGATCAGGCGCGATGCGTTTGACAAGCCCCTGCAGGACCTTGCCCGGGCCGATCTCGACGACATGCGTGATGCCGGCGGCCTGCATGGCCTGGATTGTTTCCACCCAGCGCACCGGACTTGCCGCCTGCAGCGCGAGCGCTTCGCGAATCGCAGCCGGTTCGGCGTGCCTGGCCACATCGACGTTATGTATCACCGGGACGGTCGGCGCCACGATGGAGATTCCCTGCAGGCGCTGGCGCAAGCGCTCCGCAGCCGGCTTGAGAAGCGACGAGTGAAATGGCGCCGATACCGGCAGCGGTAGCGCCCGCTTGGCTCCGCGCGCCTTGGCGGCGACGCACGCACGTTCGACCGCCGACTTCAGGCCTGCAATCACGATCTGGTTTTGGTCATTGAAATTGACTGCCTCGACCACCTCTCCTTGCGCCGCTTCCGCGCAGGCCGCATGAACCTCATCTGCATCCAGGCCCATGATCACGGCCATGGCGCCGGTACCGATCGGCACCGCATCCTGCATGGCCTGCGCGCGAAAACGCACCAGGGGCACGGCATCGGCAAAACGCAACGCGCCGGCGGCCACCAGGGCGGTGTACTCCCCCAGCGAATGACCGGCCATCAGCGCTGCCGCCGGGCCGCCGGCGACCTGCCAGGCGCGATACATCGCGTAGGCCGAGACCAGCATGACCGGCTGCGTATTTACCGTCGCGTTGAGTGCGTCGGGTGTGCCAGTTTCGACCAGCTCCCACAGGTCCTCGTGCAGCACGGCGGACGCGTCAGCGAAGGTTTCGCGCACAATCGCAGTATCGGCAAAGCCCTGCATCATGCCTTGCTTCTGCGAGCCCTGTCCGGGAAACACCATCGCTATCTTCATGCCATCTCCATCAAAATTGCACCCCAAGTAAATCCCCCTCCGACACCCTCAAGGAGCACCCGTTGTCCGCTGCGGATCCGCCCTGCGCGTATCCAGGTATCGAGTGCCAGAGGGATCGATGCCGCCGAAGTGTTGGCGTGTGTATCGACGGTCACAACCAGTTTCTCCAGCGGCATTTTCAGCTTGCGCGCGGTCGCGGTGAGTATCCGCAAATTCGCCTGGTGCGGAATCAACCAGTCAATATCGGCGGAGCTCAGACCAGCTTTCTCGATGACTTCGCGTGCAACCTCGTCGAGTACGCGTACGGCAAACTTGAACACTGCCTGGCCATCCATGCGCAGAAACGGGTCGCCGGTGACTGCGCCGCCAGCCAAGTTGCCAGGCACGCTCAAGATTCCGGCCTGCGAACCATCGGCATGCAGTGCCTGGGCCAGAATGCCTGGCGTGGCCGCAGCTTTGAGCACCACCGCGCCCGCGCCATCGCCGAACAGCACGCAGGTAGCGCGGTCGCTCCAGTCGAGAATGCGCGAAAAGACCTCGGCGCCCACCACCAGTGCACACTTTGCTTGACCGCCGCGAATGAACTGATCGGCTGTCGCCATGGCATATACGAAACCGCTGCACACGGCCTGGATGTCGAAAGCCGGGCAGCCGCTGATGCCCAGGCGCGCCTGCAACAGGCACGCCGTACTTGGAAAAACGAAATCCGGCGTGGAAGTGGCGACGATGATGAGATCAATGTCACCGGATCCGACACCGGCGGCATCCATCGCGGCGCGTGCGGCCGGCTCGGCCAGCGCGCTGCTGGTTTGTCCCGATTCCGCCAGATGACGCATGCGGATGCCGGTGCGTTCGCTGATCCAGGCGTCGGAGGTATCAATGCCGCGCTGCGCCAGCGCATCGTTGTTCACTGCGGCGCCAGGGAGGAACGAACCGGTGCCGGCAATGCGCGAAAAAACCATGTTAGCCGCTGCCAGCTAGGCGACCGCGCGTACCGGGACGCTGCCCGCCGCATGATGCGCAATACGCAGGGCGATTGCCGCGACGACACCAGCCTCGACCGCATCATGAGCCCGATCCAGCGCCCGTCCGAAAGCGTAGACATCGGCTGAGCCATGACTTTTCACGACCAGGCCATTGAGCCCGAGCAGGCACGCGCCGTTGTAGCGGCGATGATCGTAGCGACGCCGAAATCCGTTGATCGCCGGCAGCGCAAACAGGGCTCCCACCCTGGTGAACAGGTTGCGTTCGAATTCAGCCTTGAGCGAGCGCCCGAGCATTTGCGCCAGGCCTTCGGACGTCTTGAGAGCGACATTGCCGACAAAACCGTCGCACACCACCACATCGACCGTACCCTTGAAAATATCGTTGCCTTCCACGTTGCCGAAGAAACGGATCTCGCCACGCTCGTGTGCTGCGCGCAGCAAAACGGCGGCTTCCTTCACCGTATCATTGCCCTTGATTTCCTCCTCGCCGATGTTCAGTAAACCCACCGCCGGCGTCTGCAGGTGTTCGACCGACGCCACCAATGCCGAGCCCATGAGCGCGAACTGATACAGGTGCTGCGGCTTGCAATCGACATTGGCACCGAGATCAAGCATGTAGGTCGCACCGCCGCGCTGGTTCGGCAGCGGCGCGCATATCGCCGGACGATCGATTCCGGGAATGGTGCGCAACATGAAAGTTGAAATGGCCATCCACGCGCCGGTGTTACCGGCTGAAATGGCCGCCTGCGCCACACCCTGCTTGACCAGATCAACTGCAGCGTGCATGGACGAATCACGTTTGCGGCGCAGCGCCTGGGCAGGCGGATCGTCCATGCCTACAACTTCGGATGCGCCGTGTACCTGCAGGCGGGCGACAAGCTGACCCGCCGTCCGGCCAAGGCGCTTCAACGCCAATGCAATCGGCTCGGTTTGTCCGACCAGGATCACGCCAGCAAGCGGGTGGCGTGCAAGAAATTCAAGAGCCGCCGCAACGGTAACATCAACGCCATGATCACCGCCCATGGCATCAATCGCTACAACTATCGCCATTCCGAAAACCCGATCTAAAGAACAGCCGCAGTCATGCTTTCGGCTGCGTGACGGTGAGGGGCGCCAGTGCGCATTCGCACATTCATTCCGTGATCCGGTTTTACCTGCGGCCCTGCCGCTCAAAAACGTTGGGCAGTCAATACGGTCGGCTCGCTCTTGCCGCCGCCCCATGCCCATCCTGCGGCCTGTCAGGACTTGGACTTGACCACCTTGCGGCCACGATAGTACCCGTTCGGGCTGATGTGATGGCGCATGTGGACTTCGCCGGTGGTCGGCTCGACCGCCAACGAAGGAGCAGTCAAAAAGTCATGCGCGCGATGCATGCCGCGCTTTGAAGGTGATTTCTTGTTTTGCTGGACTGCCATGATGTACTCCCTGTCACACGAAAATTTAGCCGCACTAAACCACTTGGCCGGCGCCCTTTCAGGCCTTTTTCTTCAGGCCAGCCAACAATGCGAACGGCATTGCCTTTTCTCCCGTCGAGCTGCCGGCCGGCGCGGCGCATGCTTCATGCATGGGCGCAAACGGCAACGCCAGCAACAATTCGTCTTCCAGCAGATGCAGCAGATCAAATCGTTCCGAGTGCAGCACCGCATCCCAGCGGTCATCGTCGTCGGCATCCAGTGCCGCTTCGGTATCAACCAACTCGAAACGTACGCGCGGCTCCAACCTGACCTCGAGCGGATTCATGCAGCGTTGGCACTCCACACTCACTAAACCATCCAGGCGTACGCGGAGACCTGAAAGCCCGCGCGGCGAACGCGCGACCTCGACATGCACCGCGATCGGCGCGAAGTCCTCGACCACCTCATCATTCAGGCGTTCAAGCAACTCGAGCGTCAACGTTGCTTCGATACTGCCACGACGCTCCACGAATCGCCGCGAGTCGATGACCCAGTCTTCCGCCTGAGACATCAGCGCACGATCTTCCACGCCTGCCTTCCGTTCAAAAAACGTAACGCCCAAACGGACGCAAGCCAATTAGTATAGCGTAATTTTCCTTTGCAGTCAAAAGCTTAGCAGAGTCGGCACACGCGGCCTTGTTTGCGCAAAATCGACCTGTTCATATGAACCGGCAGCTTGCCCATCCGACCCGGCCGACTGCGGACGGTTACCCGCCGGTGTGTTTTTGCCGCCGCAATCGCGGATTCGTACCGGCATTTCGCTTGCCGGCGGCGGAATTGGGTACAGTTACGCTCCGGTTGGTCCCGCCACAACACCCTTTGGTTCGTCCCGAGTACGCCATGCAACCCCTGATCCTGGCCTCCACCTCGCGCTACCGCGCAGAATTACTGTCGCGCCTGCGTCTGCCGTTTGAAACCCGCGTTCCTGGCGTCAATGAAACACCGCAGAGTGGCGAAACACCTGCACAAATGGCTGTGCGCCTGGCACTGGCGAAGGCGCGCGCGGTCGCGCAGCAACTCGGATATGGCTTGATCATCGGGTCAGACCAGGTTGCACATTGCGACGGCCAAGTGCTGGACAAGCCGGGTAGCCATGAACCCGCATTGCGGCAGCTAAAGCTGATGCGCGGCAAAGTCACCTATTTCGACACCGCACTGGCTCTGGTCAACGCCTCAAGCGGGCGTGAACAGACCGCCATGGTCACCACCACCGTTGTGATGCGCGACGCAAGCGATGCCGAGCTCGAGGCCTATCTCACTGCCGAGCAGCCCTATGACTGCGCCGGCTCGGCCAAATCCGAGGGGCTTGGAATCGCGTTGATGGAGAGTATTGCCGGCGTCGATCCAAGCGCGCTGATCGGCCTGCCACTCATCGCACTGGTTCGAATGCTGCGTGCCGAAAACGTCTCGCTGTTCGCACCGGCATGAGCGCTCCCGACCGGCCACTCGAAGGGAGCACACATCCTCCACGGGGAAGATGCCACGCGCTGAGAGGACGGTAGTCCAATGAGCCCCGGCACCTTGTATCTGATACCGGCGGCGATCGGCGATCTAAAGGGTGGCGACCAGTCATCGCTAGTCCGCGCGACGATTCCGCCGGCTACGCTAGCAATACTGCAGGGCCTGGGCGAGTTTGCTGTGGAAAATGCAAAATCCGCACGCGCCTACCTCAAGGCTGCGGGTATTCGCCTGCCGATGCAGGAAGTGTCGATTACCGAAATCGGTCATGCACCAAGGCCTGAGGACCTCAAGCCCCTGATCGCGGCGATGCGAGCGGGCCGTGACGTCGGCGTGCTATCCGAATCAGGCTGCCCGGCGGTGGCCGATCCCGGCGCGCTGCTGGTGCGCATGGCGCACGAGGCCTCGCTTCCCGTGACGCCACTGGTCGGCCCGTCATCGCTGCTGCTGGCCCTGATGGCATCCGGTCTGGATGGCCAGCGTTTCGCCTTTGCCGGCTACCTGCCGATGAAGGAACCGCAGCGTGCAAAGGCGATTCGCGACCTCGAGGCTCGATCGCGCGCGGCCCGGGAAACCCAGATCGCCATCGAAACACCTTTTCGCAACCAGGCCCTGTACGAAGCGCTCACCGCCACACTGCAGCCGGCGACGCGGCTGGCGCTGGCGATCGATCTGACCTTGCCATCTGCAAGCAATCGCATGAAAACCGTGGCTGCCTGGCGTCGCGAACCCACACCGCTTTTGGCCAGGCGCCAGGTCGTGTTCCTCTTTCTGGCGGCATGAGCGCGCCCGACCGGCCACCCGACGGGAGCGTTCATCCTCCTTCGGTAGGGATTCGCGCAGCGGACGGAGTGCTGTCCGATGAGCCGCGCTGGCTGTCTCAGCCCGCGCGATATACCGCATAAGCGGCGTCGATCGCGGCACCGCGTGGCAGCCTGTGCCCCTCGGCGGCCAGCACTGTTTCGAGCGCCGCCAAGGTCAGCATTACCGTATCACGCCGAGCGTTGTACCCCATCGCACCGATACGCCAGATCTTGCCGTGCAAGCGGCCGAACGACGTACCTATCTCGATATTGAAGTCGTTGAGCAGAGCCAGTCGCGCACGATCCGCGTTGACCCCGGCCGGAATCCACACGCCGGTGACGTTCGGCATCTTGTGTGTGACATCGCCAAAAACCTTGAGGCCCATCGCCTCGATTCCGGCGACCATCGCACTGGAGGCATCGGCATGGCGCTTGAACGCCCCCGCATGCCCTTCCTGCATGAAGATGCGGCCGCACTCGCGCGCGCCGTACAACATGGTGGTGGCCTCGGTGTGATGATTCAGCGCCACATCACTCCAGTAATCCATCACCATCGCGAGATCGAAGTAGTTGCTCGAAATCATGCGCCCGACCCCGGGCACATAAGCTGCCGGTCGAACTCCTTCCTCGATATGGCGGCGCCGATATATCACTCTGGCAAAGGCGTCGCTCAGTGTCATCGGTGAGGCGCCTGAGGGTCCGGCCAGACATTTCTGCAGGCCGCCGGTTACGCAGTCGATTTCCCATGCATCGGTACGCAACGGCGTGCCGCCCACGGTGGCTGTTGCATCGACTTGCAGCATGGCCCCATAGCGATGGCAAATGCGTCCGATATTTTCCAGGGGCTGACACATGGTGGTCGAAGTGTCGCCCTGGCAAAGCGCCACCAGCTTCGGCGAAAACGCCTTGACCGCAGCTTCGATCGCTTCCGCCGTGAACACCGTGCCCCATTCGCATTCGATCACCCTGACCTCCGCGCCGACCCGTCGCGCGATCTCGGTTTTCAACTGACCAAAGCGGCCGAACGAGCAAATCAGCACACGGTCACCCGGCTCGATGAACGAAACCATCGCCGTTTCGATGGCGCTGCGCGCGGTCCCGTCAATGATGAATGTCCAATCGTTGCGTGTTTCGAAAACGCCGCGATATAGCTGCATCGTCTCGCGCATCATCTGCCGGAATTGCGGATCGAACTGACCGAGCAACTGCGACGACATTGCGCGCAGCACGCGCGGGTCGGCGTTGATCGGACCGGGTCCCATCAGGAGACGCGGCAACGGGTTGAGATCCGCGAGTGCGCTGGCGGGGTCCGACAGAGCAGCAATCGGGGGTAAATGGACAGTCATGGCCGACTTTTTGTATACACAATTGATTGCCAAAGTATACAAGACGGCAAAGCAGATGGCAGTATGCATTGCCTGTTTAGAATGCCCGCATGCGATTAGTTTTGGCGGCGTTTGCTCTGGGCTGTGGGCTTGTACAAGTACAGGCAAGCCTGCCTTCAATCGCCGCGCTGAGCGCAATTGCCGCCGCCGCGGTCGCGGCAACAGTATGGGTTGTTGCGCCTGCACGCGACGCTGCAAATGACCGGCTGGCATGGCGAACGGGCTGCGCGAAGCTAAGCTGCGGCCTGCTCGCCGGCTTTTTGTGGGCGGCGATATTCGCCCACGTGCGTCTGGCCGACGCCCTGCCGGCGCATCTTGAAGGGCGCGACGTCGAGGTGATCGGGATTGTTTCCTCCTTGCCCCAGCATTTCGAGCGTGGCGTGCGCTTCGAATTCAGCCCGGAACAGGTGCTGACGGCCGGAGCGCACTTGCCAGCCCGCATTCAACTTGCCTGGTACGGTGGCTTCACGCCGGATGTCGACCTGCCGAACCCGGCGGTCCATGCTGGCGAGCGCTGGCAATTCAACCTGCGCTTGCGCAAGCCGCACGGCAGTGCCAACCCACACGGCTTTGACTACGAAGCCTGGTTGCTGGAGCGCGGTATTCGCGCCACCGGCTATGTGCGGCCGCCCCGCAGCGAGGCGCCGCAGCGGCGGCTGGCCACATTTGTGTGGACGCCCGGCACGCTGGTGCACCGGGTGCGCGAAGCTGCACGAACGCGTTTGCAACTGGCACTGGCCGACACGCCCCACGGTGGCGTCATCGTGGCGTTGGCGGTCGGCGACCAGCGCGCAATCGACAACGACGACTGGCAACTGTTCACCCGCACCGGGGTTGGACATCTGATGAGCATTTCCGGGCTACATGTCACGATGATCGCAAGCTTGGGGGCATTTCTTGCGTTTGCCGCATGGCGCCGCTCGGAACGTCTGATGCTGGCGCTGGCGGCACCGCGCGCGGCGGCAGTTGCCGGCTTGCTGACCGCATTTGCCTATTGCCTGATTGCCGGTTTCGCAGTGCCTGCGCAACGTACGCTGTTCATGTTGGCGGTTGCCGCCTGGTCAGTTTGGCGTGGCTGGTTCGGCTCCGGCACCAGGGTGCTGGCGATAGCCCTGGGCGCTGTGTGTCTGATCGACCCATGGGCACCGCTGTCCCCCGGTTTCTGGCTGTCGTTCGGCGCCGTCGCGGTATTGCTGCTGGCCGGCGCCTCGCTAAGCGCCCGCGCGCACTGGCTCAAGACTGCACTTGTCGCGCAGTTGGCGGTGACGCTTGGCCTGATTCCGCTGACTCTCGCCTTGTTCCAGCAGGTCTCGCTGGCCGGGCCAATGGCCAACGCGCTGGCGATTCCGGTGATCAGTTTCGTTGTCACACCGCTTGCACTGCTGGCCTGCCTCTTACCCGTGGATGCGCTCGCATTGCTCGCGCACTGGGTGCTGGCGCAATTGATGGACTACCTTGGATGGCTCGGCGCATTCGACTGGGCCGTATGGCAACGCGCGGCGCCGCCTGTGTGGACAGTCCTGCTGGCACTCGCCGGCATCGTTTGGTGCCTGATTCCGTGGCCCATGCACTGGCGCGCACTTGGCGCGGTGTGGATGCTGCCGCTCCTGGCCCACCCGGCGCATGCGCCCGGCACGGGCGACTTGTGGGTCACAGTCCTCGATGTCGGGCAGGGCCTCGCGGTGGTTGCACGCACCGCCAATCACACGCTGGTGTTCGATACCGGCCCGCAGTATTCGCCCGAAGCCGATGGCGGCAACCGCGTAATCGTGCCCTACCTGCGTGGCGAAGGCGTGACGCAGATAGACACGATGGTGGTCAGCCATGATGACAACGATCACACCGGCGGTGCGCTATCAACATTGAAGGCCGTTCCAACCGGTGTCCTGGCCTCACCGCTGCCCGCGACACACCCGGTGGTTGCAGCAGCCAACGAACGCAGACGCTGCGTGGCCGGCGATCGCTGGACATGGGATGCGGTCAATTTCGAATTCCTGCATCCGCAGCGGAGCGACTACGCAGGCATTGCAGACCGGAAGGACAACGCCAGCAGTTGTGTTCTGGCGATACGCGCCCACGGCAGGCAGGTGTTGCTGCCGGCCGACATTGAGCGCGATGTCGAAGCGCGCCTGGTCGCTGCCAATGCCGACCTGGCGAGCGAGACGCTGCTGGTGCCGCATCACGGCAGCAAGACCTCGTCGACCGCGGAATTCCTGGATGCCGTCAAACCGCGTGCCGCCATCGTTGCCGCCGGCTACCGCAACCGCTTTCGCCATCCTGCTGCCGAAATACTCGAGCGCTATCAGCAACGTGACATACGTGTGCTGCGCACTGACCAGTCCGGTGCTGTAATCCTGCGCATGCGTGCCGAAGGCACCGCGATCACCACCCAGCGCGACCTGCGCCCGCGCTACTGGCACGGACGCTGACGGCGTGAAAGCAGTGAGCGCCGCGCAAGACGCGTGCGGCATGCAATACCGATGGCCTGCACCGATGGCCTGCACCAATGCTCAGGCCGCCAGCGCAACCTCCATTGGATGCGCCGAAAGCGCATCGATCGCCCGGTCGATCATCGGCGCGGAGTTGTCTGCCACCACCGCAACGCCGCGGCGCAACAAGCCGGCCAACGTGTTCACGCTCATCTGGCGCATGCGGCTGCCATTGGTAAATAGGTAAAACGTGCGTTTCGGGCTGACCCAGGTAAGCGTGAAGCGGTCGTCGCTCTGTTCATCGGAAAATTCCAACGTTGTACCGCGTGCCAGCTCAAGCACCCGGCATTCGTAGTCGTCGGTACCACTGACCAGCGGCACCGGTTTTAGCGTCGGCAGGTCGCCGCTTTGACTCGGCACCGGCCGCGAAGGCACGTCGACCACCGCGGCCTTGGCCGCTGCGATCGCCTCGGTATGCGCACGCATGAGACGGTTGAAGAATGCCTGGCGTTCAAGTTCCGCCACGCCAAGTGCCATGACTCCGCGCATCAGGCCGCGCACCAACCTTGGCAACATGCCGGCCAGGGTCGGAATGTCGGCGCGGCCCTTGGCTTGCACGCTCCAGATCAGGTCGGCAGCAAGGTTCAGGCGGGACGCCACCGAGTCCTCGCCTGTCAACTTCTTGAGATGCGCTTCCACCACCGCACGCAGCCACAGCGTGGAAATGAATTCGCGCATGAACTCCGGCGTGTCCGGAGAAATGCGCGTCGCCAGATCGGCGCGCGCGGCGGCGTCGGCGGCGGCAAGTGCCTCCTGGACAGCCAGGCCCTCGGCATGCAAATTCGCCGACTTCTCGGCCGCGGCATGCTCGCGCGCCACCAACAGATCGAGTTCCTCGAGCGCGGTTTGAAACACCGACACATCGTCCTTGAACTGCACAGCCAGGTCGTCGACGATGTGCTTGATGCCGCGCATGAAGACGCCGTCTTCGACACGGTCTATCGCCGGATCGGCACCGGCCTCGGCGATGCGGTCAAGCAGGCGCCGCATGGGATGCTCGCGGCGCGCAAAAAAACTGCGATCAAGTATAGCCGCCTTGACCGCAACTATCTGCAGCCGCGCGATGAGGCCCTTGATGTGATCGTCGATCTTGGTGTCATTGTGCAGATAGTCGAAGACCACGGTCACCAGTTCGATCGTCAATTGATCGAGCGGTGTGCCCTCGGCAATCAAGCTGCGGTCGAGTTCACGCAAAAAACTGGGGGCAAGAAAGCCGGCGCTCGCCCCGAGGTTGGCATCGGTTTGCAGGCGTGCGAGGATCTCGAGCAGCGACTCGCTGGCGGCGATCGGGGTATCGCCGGTGGCGAATCGCGCCGGATCGGCCAGCATGCGCAGGCTCTCAACACGGGCCGACGCCTGCCCCTGGGCCAGGCCGGCCAGCAGACTGGCAATCGCCATGGGTTCATTGCCCATTGAGCTACCCAGCCAACCGCTGCGATCGCCAGGCTGTGCGCCGTCGAACTGTGAAAGCCGCCCGCTTTGAGACAAGGCGTGCATGCGCTGGGTCGCGCTCAGACCCATCATGCGCTGCGAGGTACCCATCGGGTCGGCGTTGGTCTTCACACTGTGACGAATCCGCGGCAGGATATGGTGCGCCACCAGACTCTGGTTGACCGCATGGTAAATCTGCGTGATCGATTTCGACAGGTAAGGCTGAAACGCGGCCAGTAGCGCCTGTTTGACCGCGTCTTCGGCCGGTATGTGGTTGCAGGCAAGCTTCAGGGCTTCAAAAATCGCTTCCGGACTGAGCGGGTTGTCGGCGTCTTCAAGGGACTCGCGATTGAGCAACATTCCGAAGCGGGCACGAATGCCCAGGATCTCCTGGTTATCGACCGAACTCATCACCGTTTTGGCCAAGCGGTCGATGGCGATGCCGGTTTCAATGATCGAGTCCGACACCAATGAAAGTTCGATGCCACCGAAGTCACTTGGGCCCGGCCTGGCAGCTGCCGCGGTTTTCGGCGCGGCGCTACCGGCGTTCAGGCGTTTGTCGTAGATAGTCTTGAAGCTCTCCTCGAACTGGCGCTGTATCTCGGCACGATGCTGGCGTACCCGCGTCATGGCGTCGAGATACACCTGCTGCTCGTCGCGTTTGCACGTCTTGTCAGCCAGTTGGAACAGATCTTCGTCGATTTTGGCCAGCGCGCCGGCGATCACTTCTGCCAGGCGCGAGCGGGCGATGTCACGGCACTGTTCAAGGAGCGTTGTCACAGTCGATGGATTTGGCGCTTTCGGAGCTTCGTTCATGGGCTATTCCTGCGGCGGATGGGAGGCATGACGCATGTTTATGACGTAAGCATAAAACCATTGCACTATGCCGTTGTCATTTACTGTCGTCAAGCAGAGGCTTTGCGCTCCGTGGTCCATAAACGGCCAAAATCGAGAAAACCTGAGCAAGAATGTCAAAAACTGTGACGCAAGTCACAATTCCGGTTTCATGCCCCTCAAAGCGAGCGCTTTGCATGTCGTCGTTGCGCCCTACTCGCCATTCGCCGCTGGCTTACTGCACCAGGAATGAGACAGAGGATGCCGGCCTGCCCAAGCCATCGAGTCATTCCAGCCGCGGCATTCGAGGATGCGTCAGGTGGCCTTGCGTTGCCGCTCGTTCATCAATTCACGCAAGGTCCACACATTTTCTGCGACGCCGCTCAGGTTCGGGTTGACGGCCAACGCCTTCGCGAAATACTCCAAAGCCAACTCGTAGTTCGCAAGAACCGTATAAATCTGGCCGTATCCCGCGAGCGCGCCGAAATGGTTTGGGTTGCGCTTGATCACCTCCTCGCAATCGGCCAGCGATTCGCGCAGCCGACCCATGAAATACAGCACTGTGGCACGCTTGTTCCAGGCCTCGGCAAACCCGGGCTTCAAGCGAATGATTTCGCTAAAGGTGGCGATGGCATCTTCGGCTGCGCCTGAATTCATTTGCGCCACGCCTTTGGCATACAGTTTGTCGATGCGCGCATCGCCGCTGCGTGACCACACCTTCCACAGGGCTGCCTCGGCGGCTGCGCGGGCGTGGGCATCGGTATCGAACAACAGATTGGCCAAGGCATCGGCGTCCTGCATACGTCCGATCATGCCAAGACGCTCGACCGCCGCTCGCCGCACTGGCGCGGCACTGTTTGTCAATTGCCGCAATGCCTGTTCGCGCGAAATTGGCGCAACCTGTGCGCCCATGGCGGTCATGCAAAATGCCAGCCCGACCCAGGTTGCCGCCACCCCCCACCCGCGTGGGCTTCGTCCGAACCTCATTGCAGCGCCCCGCGCAACCAATTTACCAGCGGCAACGCACGCTTGAAGCCGGCAGCGACCTGACTGGCCAGGCCTTTCGCGTCGAGTCCCGCAACCGACGTGTCGGTCCAGACAATGAAACTCTTTTGTTTGATGAACTCGATATGCGGTGTAGCCACGGCATAGCCCTTGGGTGGGCGCACCAGGCGACCTTCGTCGGCGAACTGGCCGAAATGCGACCACAGGCTTTTGACATTCAGCAGACGCCCAAAGGTAGCCGGATCTGTCGCGATCGAGGCTCGAATCTTCGCCAGCACGTCCGCTGGCGGCATGTAGCAGCCGCCAGCTACCAGAAGCTTGCCGTGATGATCGATATGGAAATAATAGTGCGACCCCGGATCTTTTTTGCCGCCCGGCGCGATCACTGCTGAAAAATTGGTCTTGTAGAGGCTCTTGTCTTTCGAAAAACGGATATCACGGTTGATACGGAACTGGGCTTTCCTGGGGTCCTGCCCGGCGACCGCCGGATCAAAGCGCGCGGTTTCGCTGATGATGCGCGCCACCAACTGAGTAAACTCCGCGCGCAAGATGTCGTACGAAGGCTTGTTCATGGCGAACCAGGCGCGATTGTTGTTTTCGGCCAGGCCTTCAAGATAGTTGACGAGTTCGCGGGTGTTCATTCGGGTACTTGCTCCATGCGCCAGCGACCATGATAAACGTGTTCGACAGGTGCAACACGAGGCAGCCGAACGTGCAATCTTCCGCGCATGTCCTGGTCATTCGCGGACTTAGGCGCGGGCCGCGGCCTTCTGCCGTTGCTCCCGCAACAGACCATCGTGTCAGTGTGGTGCAAGGCGGACGCGCTAAACTTGCAGTCTGAACGTTCAACAGGAGATGCAAGTCATGGCCCAGCGTGAAGTGATGGTTTTGTCCGGCGTACGCACCGCGATCGGCACCTTTGGCGGTGCGCTCAAGGACACCCCTGCGGTCGACCTGGCGGCAGCTGTGGTGCGCGCCTCGGTGACGCGCGCAAAGATCGATCCGGCGCAGGTCGGCCATGTCGCCTTTGGCCATGTGGTCAACACCGATGTGCGCGACATGTATTTATCACGCATGGCGACCATCAACGGCGGCCTGCCGATCGAAACGCCAGCCTTCAACGTCAACCGGCTGTGCGGTTCGGGCCTGCAGGCAATTGTTTCGGTGGCGCAGTCGATCCTCCTGGGTGACGCCGAGGCCGGCGTCGCCGGCGGTGCGGAGGTCATGAGCCGGGCACCTTACTGGCTGCCGACCAGTCGCTGGGGTGCGCGCATGGGCGACGGAAAAATGATCGATCCGATGGTCGGTGCTCTGCATGATCCGTTTAACGTGATCCACATGGGCGTCACCGCCGAGAACGTGGCACGCCAGTGCGGTATCAGCCGCGAGCAGCAGGACCAACTGGCGGTCGAAAGCCACAATCGCGCCCAGCGCGCTATCGCCGGCGGCTATTTCAAGGAACAGATTCTCGGCATCGAGATGAAGTCGCGCAAAGGCCCGGTGGTGTTCGATACCGATGAGCATGTGCGCATCGACTGCACCATGGCAGACATGGCCAAATTGAAGCCGGTGTTCGAAAAGGAAGGCACGGTGACCGCCGGCAACGCTTCCGGCATCAACGACGCCGCCGCAGCGCTGGTGTTGATGGAAGCCGGCGCAGCCGCGGCCGGCGGCCACAAAGCGCTGGCCCGTCTGGTCGGCTATGCACATGCCGGCCTTGAGCCCAAGATCATGGGCCTGGGCCCGGTGCCGGCGACGCGCAACGTACTCAAGAAAACCGGTCTCACACTCGACCAGATGGATGTGATCGAAGCCAACGAAGCGTTCGCCGCCCAGGCACTGGGAGTCAGCAAGGAACTGGGCTTCGACCCGAAAAAGGTCAATCCGAACGGCAGCGGCATCTCCCTCGGCCACCCCATCGGCGCCACCGGCGCCATCATCAGCGTCAAGGCGATCTACGAACTGCATCGTACCGGAGGACGCTACGCGCTGGTCACCATGTGCATCGGTGGTGGCCAGGGCATCGCGGCGGTTTTCGAGCGGGTCTGAAGCGACCCCTGGCGTGCACAATGTCTATGCAATAATGCTTCGCGCCAGGGAAACCTGACCTGCCCCGAATTTGCCACCCGCCGGCCGCGATGTGCATGTCGGCACCGTAAAGGGTATGCTTAGGGAAACACTGAACAAGTCCGTAGGTCGAGCAGGTCGCTCTTGCAAGACATTGAATCGATTCGACTCTTCGTTCGCGGATCCGGATTCCAGGGACTTGTTCAGCGTTTTCCTAGCGTGAAACGGCGCCGACCGGCGCGAACACACCCGGAGGTCCAAATGCGAAGCGAAGTTGCGGCGGGCGTCTGCGCCATCCTGATTCTGGCCAGCCATACCGCCATGGCGCAAGACAAGGCACCGCAGGCGCGTGGTGAGTTGTTGTACTCGACGTTTTGTGTCAGTTGCCACACCACCCAGATGCACTGGCGTGACAAAAAAATCGCCCGCGACCTGCCCGGGTTGCGTGCACAGGTGCTGCGCTGGCAGACTAATGTCGGCCAGAAATGGGATCGCAGCGACGTCGATGAAGTCGTCAACTACCTGAACCGCACGTTCTACAAGTTTCCTGGCGCCACCGACAAGGGTTGAGCGCCGCGCCTACGGCGCCCCGTAACCGCCGGCAGTCGGTGTTTGCACCACAAAGACATCACCTGGCTGGCACACGGTCTCGTCACTGCCTCCCAGTTCTGTAATCGAACCGTCACTGCGTTCGACCCAGTTGTGACCGACTTCGCCGGCGCCGCCACCGTTCATCCCGTAGGGAGGAATGCGGCGATGGCCGGACAGCACGCCGGCGGTCATGGTTTCCAGAAAGCGGATGCGACGCAACGCGCCCGGGCCGCCATTCCACTTGCCGCGCCCGCCCGAGCCGAAACGGATCGAATGCTCTTCGACCCGCACCGGGTAGCGGAATTCCAGTATCTCCGGGTCGGTCATGCGGCTGTTGGTCATGTGGGTCTGCACCGGTGTGGCGCCATCGAAGCCATCGCCCGCACCTGAGCCCGAAGAGATGGTTTCGTAGTACTGATAGGTGTCGTTTCCGAAGGTGAAGTTGTTCATGGTGCCCTGGCTGGCCCCCATTACACCAAGTGCGCCATAAAGGGTGTCAGTCAGGCACTGGCTGGTTTCCACATTGCCGGCCACCACCGCCGCGGGATAGCGCGGATTGAGCATCGAGCCTTCCGGGATGATGATCGACAGTGGTTTCAGGCAGCCGGCGTTGAGCGGAATGTCGTCGTCGACAAGCGAGCGGAACACGTACAGGACAGCGGCATAGCAGACTGCAGATGGTGCGTTGAAGTTGTTTGGCAATTGGGCGCTGGTGCCGGTGAAATCGATCACTCCGCTGCGGCTGGCCTTGTCCAGGGTGACCTTGACGCGAATCACCGCACCGTGGTCCATGGCGTAGGAAAACTCGCCATCCTTCAATACTTCGATCACCCGCCGCACCGACTCCTCGGCATTGTCCTGCACATGCTGCATGTAGGCATGTACCACATCGAGTCCGAATTCTGCCACCATGCGGCGCAGCTCCTGCACGCCCTTTTCGTTGGCGGCGATCATTGCGCGCAGGTCGGCCATGTTCTGCTCGATGTTGCGCGACGGATATCGGCCCGAGCCCAACAGAGCTCGCGTCTCGGCATCGCGCAGGCGCCCCTCCTCGACCAGGAGGAAGTTGTCGATCAGTACACCCTCTTCTTCGACCACCTTCGAGTTTGGCGGCATCGAGCCCGGCGAAATGCCACCGATGTCGGCATGATGGCCGCGTGAGCCCACGTAGAACAGGATATCGGTCGCGCCGGCATCGAATACCGGCGTGATCACCGTGATGTCAGGCAGGTGGGTGCCGCCGTTGTACGGTGCGTTGAGCACGAAGACATCGCCTGCTTTCATGGCGCGCCCGCGGGCTTGGGTGTTGTCGCGGATCACTGTCTTGATCGACTCGCCCATGGAACCGAGATGCACCGGCATGTGCGGCGCGTTGGCGATCAGGTCACCGTGCTGATTGAACACCGCACAGGAGAAGTCCAGACGCTCCTTGATGTTCACCGAGTAGGCGGTGTTGGCCAGGGTGAGGCCCATCTGCTCGGCGATGGCCATGAAGAGGTTGTTGAATATTTCCAGCATCACCGGGTCTGCGATGGTGCCTATCGCGGTTTGGCGCGGGCGCGGCACGGCGCGTGTAAGCACCAGATGATTCTGTGAAGTAACTTCGCATTGCCAGCCAGGTTCCACAATGGTGGTTGCGTTTTGCTCGGCAATGATAGCCGGCCCCTGCACTCTGTCGTCGGGTTGCATCGTGCCACGCAGGTACACCGGGCTTGCGTGCTCTTGGCCACCGGAAAACATGCGCACGGATTCGGCGGCGACCAGTTTGCCGATGCGCCGCTCGGCAAATTGGCTTTGGCTGACCAACTGCCCGGAACCGCCGATCGCTTCGACCGATACGGCTTCCACCACCAGCGCCTTGTGCTCCATCAGAAACGAGTAGCGCATGCGATAAGCGGCTTCGAAACGCGCCTTGATCTCCGGCAGCGAGCCGTCGTCGACCACCAGCGCGGAGTCGGTGCCGTCATAGCGGACATGCACACGGCGGCGGATCACAACCTGCGCTGCAGTCAGCCCCTGGCCCAGCAATTGCGTGCGGGCGTCGTCGGCCATTTGCACAAAGGCCGCATCAAGCGCGCCGCGCGCCGCCTGCTCGAGGCTAAGTTCGATTGCCCGCTCGCGCATCGCCGTCAGATCGGCCAGGCCCATGCCATAAGCCGAAAGCACCCCGGCATACGGATGGATGTAGATGCGCGGAATGCCCAGCTTGTCTGCAATCAGACAGGCGTGCTGGCCACCGGCACCACCGAAACACTGCAGGGTGTATTGCGTGATGTCGTAGCCGCGCGCCACCGATACCTTCTTGATCGCGTTGGCCATGTTCTCGACGGCGATCTGGATGAAACCCTCGGCCACCTCTGCGGGCGTCTTCGAAATCCCGGAGGCCGCCTCGATGTCACGCGCCAGTACCTGAAACTTGGCGGCACATGCGGCGTAGTCGAGCGCTTCATCGGCATGCGGACCGAACACCTGCGGGAAATACTTAGGCTGCACCTTGCCCAGCATCACATTGGCATCGGTAACCGCCAGCGGCCCGCCGCGGCGGTAGGCAGCCGGCCCCGGATTGGCGCCGGCGGAATCCGGGCCGACCCGATAGCGGCTGCCGTCAAAGTGCAGGATCGATCCACCACCCGCGGCCACGGTGTGAATGCTCATCATCGGTGCACGCATGCGCACGCCGGCGACCTGGGTTTCGAAGGCCCGTTCGTACTCGCCTGCGTAATGCGAAACATCGGTCGAGGTACCGCCCATGTCGAAGCCGATGACTTTTTCGAAGCCCGCGCCGCGGGCGGTCTGCACCATGCCGACGATACCACCGGCCGGACCGGACAGGATCGAATCCTTGCCCTTGAACAGGTCAGCCGAGGTTAAGCCACCGGACGATTGCATGAACATCAGGCGCGCGCCGTCCAGCTCGGCAGCCACCCGATCGACGTAGCGCCCGAGAATTGGCGACAAGTAGGCGTCGACCACCGTGGTATCGCCGCGCGATACGAGCTTCATTAGCGGCGAGACTTCATGCGACACCGAAACCTGGGTGAAACCGGCTGCGCGCGCCATGGCCGCGATCAGCCGTTCGTGCTCACTGTAACGGTAGCCGTGCATCAGAACGATCGCAATCGCCCGGAAGCCGCGATCGTAGGCAGCCGCCAGGTCCGCACGGGTCTTGTCGACGTCCAGCGCACGCACCACTTCCCCGTGCGCGCCCATGCGCTCGTCGACTTCGACCACGTCGGAATACAGCAACTCGGGCAACACAATATGCCGATCGAAGATGCGCGGCCGATTCTGGTAGCCGATGCGCAGCTGGTCGCGCAAACCGCGCGTGATAAAAAGAACCGTGCGGTCGCCTTTGCGTTCCAACAGTGCATTGGTTGCCACCGTGGTGCCCATCTTCACCGCCTCGATGGTGGCGCCCGGAATCGGCTGACCGGCTTTGAGCCCCAGAAAATGGCGTATCGCCGCAAGAGCGGCATCCGCGTATTGCTCGGGGTTCTCCGACAGGAGTTTGTGGGTATGCAGCTTTCCTGCGGGGTCCCGCGCCACCACGTCGGTAAAAGTGCCGCCGCGGTCGATCCAGAACTGCCACGCGGAATCGGAATGTTCGCTCATCAAAAACTCGCCAGTTGGGAATTGCGCAAATCGGTGACCAGCATGCAGCCGGGCTTGTGGGTAATCGATAGTGCCGGTCTGGCTGCGCGAATCGCCGACTGCGGGGTGACGCCGCAGGCCCAGAACACCGGTACCTCCTCGGGCTTGATCTCGACAGCGTCGCCGAAATCAGGCCGCACGATGTCGGCGATGCCGATCGCCTGTGGATCGCCGAAATGCACCGGCGCCCCATGCACGCCGGGAAAGCGCGAAGTGATCTGGATCGCGCGTATCGCGTCGGCCGGCCGCATCGGACGCATCGATACCACCAGTGGCCCACCAAACGGGCCGGCCGGCAACGTGGCGATATTGGTACGGTACATGGCCACGTTGATGCCTTGCTCGATATGGCGCATGCGAATGCCGGCTTCGATCAGCGCCTCCTCGAACGAGAACGAGCAGCCGATCACGAAACTGACCAGATCGTCGCGCCAGACCGACTTCAGATCGTCGAGGTCGCCCACGTTCTCGCCGTCACGCCACAGGCAATAGCCGGACAGGTCGGTACGGATATCGAGTTCGGCGCCCAGGAGCGGAATGCGCGGGTTGCCAGGCTCGCCCATGCCGATCACGGGGCAAGGTTTTGGATTCAAGTGACAAAAGCGCAGAAAGTCAGCGGCATGGCTGGCCGGGAGAATGGCCAGGTTGCCCTGCACGTACCCCGGCGCCAAGCCAGGCGTCGGACCGATGTGGTCGCCACGCCGGATGGCAAGACGCGCCGCAAGAGATGGTGGAGTCATGGGCTAAACTGTGGTCGAGTTGTTCAAGTTTGAAGAATTGGCATTTAGTGCGACAAAATGTGCTCGCCAGCTATGGCATTGGCGCTGATCCGAGTTTAACCGAGTGCTGCCGGCCACCACTGGCGTGATTCAAGCGAGGTCCGTTGCGCATGAGCAAGTCCCACGACAAACCCTACCGTTCCAGCATCACCACCGCCGGCATGGATCGCGTTGCCCATCGCGCCTTCATGCGCGCCACCGGCATGGATGACGAGGCCATCGCCAAGCCCTTCATTGGCGTAATGAGCACGCACGGCGAGAACACCCCTTGCTCGATGTCCTTGCGGCCGCAGGCCGACGCTGCGCGTCTGGGAGTGGCCGCCGCCGGTGGCACGCCGATCGAATTCACCACCATCTCGGTGTCCGATGGCACGTCGATGAATCACAAGGGCATGCGCATGAGCCTCTTGTCGCGCGAACTGATCGCCGACAGCATCGAGCTTGTGATGCGTGGCCACGCCTATGACGGCTTCATCGGCTTCGCCGGTTGCGACAAGACCTTGCCCGGGGTGATGATGGGCATGGTGCGCCTTAACTGCCCGGCGGTCTTCATGTATGGCGGCGCGATGCTGCCCGGCGAGTGGAAGGGCAAGCCGGCCACCGTGTTGACCGCATATGAAGCGGTCGGCGGCGTGCTGGCCGGCACCTTCAGCGAAGCCGATCTGGCCGAACTGGAGATGCATTGCGCCCCGACCGTGGGTTCGTGCCCCGGTCAATTCACCGCCAACACCATGGCCATGGTGTCGGAAACCTTGGGGCTGGCGATTCCCGGCTCGGCCATGATGCCTGCGGTGTATTCGCAGCGCCTGGCGCTGGCGCGCCGCGCCGGGCAAATCGTCATGCGCATCCTCAAGGATGGCGGGCCGCTGCCGCGTGACCTGGTGACCCGCAAGAGCATCGAGAACGCCTGCGCTGCGGTGGCTGCCACCGGCGGCTCGACCAATGCCGGCCTGCACCTGCCCGCGATTGCCCATGAAGCCGGGATTCGTTTCAGCATGGACGATGTGGCCGAAGTGTTCCAGCGCACGCCCCTGATCGCCAGCCTGCAGCCCGGTGGCAAGTATCTCGCGCGCGACCTGCACCACGCCGGCGGCGTCGCCGTGGTGCTCAAGACCCTGCTCGACGGCGGCTACCTGCATGGCGACGCCTTGGCGCTCTCCGGTCGCAGCCTGGCGCAGGAACTGGCGGACAGCCCTGGTGCCGACGGCGAAATCGTGCTGCCGGTGAGCGCACCGCTCCATCCGACCGGTGGCGTGGTCGTACTCAAGGGCAGCCTGTGCCCGGACGGCGCGCTGATCAAGATCGCCGGCCTCAAGTCGCTGGTATTCGAGGGTCGGGCGCGGGTGTTCGATGGCGAGGAAGCCTGCGTCGCAGTGGTGAAGAATCGCAGTTACAAGGAAGGCGACGTGTTGATCATTCGCAACGAAGGGCCGAAAGGCGGCCCCGGCATGCGCGAGATGCTCGGCACCACTGCGCTGATCTACGGCCAGGGCATGGGAGAAAAAGTTGCGCTGCTGACCGATGGCCGCTTTTCCGGCGCCACGCGCGGCATGTGCATCGGCTACGCGGTGCCGGAGGCAGCTGAGGGCGGCCCACTGGCTCTGGTGCGCGACGGCGATCCGATTCGCATCGATTGTGTAGCGCGCAGCATCGAGTGGCAGGTGAGCGACGCGGAAATCGCCGCGCGGCAGGCGGCCTGGAAGCCGCGCCAGGGCGAACGCCTGGCCGGCGCCCTCGAAAAATATGCGCGGCTGGTGGGGCCGGCCAATCTGGGCGCAGTCACGCATTCCGGCGCGGTGGAATGGCCGCAGGGAGTTTGAACATGAGCCAAGCGGTTCTCGCTTACCTGGGGCTCGGATTGATGGGCTATCCGATGACACAACGACTGCTGGCAGCCGGCTACACGGTGCACGTCTGGAATCGCTCGAAAGAAAAGCTTGCTCCCGCTCTGGCGCAGGGCGCTATCGCCGCGCAGAACGTGCGAGCCGCTGTCGAGCAAGCCGACATCGTGCTGATGTGCCTGTTCGATGCCAAGGCGGTCGAGGCAGTGGTATTCGGCCCTGATGGCATCGCCGCGGCACCCGGGGTGGGCAAGGTGCTGGTCGACCATGCCAGCATCCGCCCCGACAAGACGCGCGAGTTCGCGACCCGACTCAAGCAAGCCAACAGCATGGAATGGATCGATGCACCGGTATCTGGCGGCGTCAAGGGTGCCGCCGACGGGACGTTGGCCATCATGTGTGGCGGCGATGCCGCCGCCTTCGAACGGGCGCGGCCGGTGATGGCGAACTACGCCGCCAACATCAACCGTATGGGGCCCTCGGGTGCAGGCCAGGTGACCAAGCTGTGCAACCAGGTCATCGTCGGCAGCAATCTGGCTGTGCTCGCCGAGGCGATCCGCTTGGCGCAAAATGCCGGAGTCGATGCGCGCTTGCTGCCCACAGCACTCGCGGGCGGATTCGCCGACTCGAAGCCCCTGCAGATTTTCGTGCCGCGCATGATCGACCGCCCTGTCGAATCGATCGGCGCGGCCAACACCATGCTCAAGGACCTCGATACCGCGCTCGATCTGGGGCGCGAGACCGGCACACCACTGCCGGTCAGCGGACTGGCGGCGCAATTGCTGCGTACGCTGGCCGCCCAGGGCAAGGGGGAAGAAGAACTTTCGGCAATCTTCGACCTGTACGGCAAGGCCGGCTGAGGCGGCTGAGGCGGCGTTGGCCGGTTGGCATTGACTCCGCTATTCAAGCTTGATCCTGCCGTCCTTCACGACCGTGCTCCAGAGAGCGATGTCTCTCTTGATCAGAGCGGCAAACTGATCAGTCGAGCCGGCGGCCCGAGCCACACCCTCGGTTTCGAGCTGTTCGATCGCGCCCTGGTTGGCTGACGAGCGAAGCAGTGATTTCCTTGTTGATCCGCTCAACCTCATCCATCAGCTTCGCTACGCCCTTGGGCCCGATCAGACCGTGCCACAACCCCGCTTGATAGCCTGGCAGGCCTGCTTGGGCGATGATCGGTACCGTGGCATAGGCGGCATCAGATGCGCACTCCAGCGTGGTACCCCGAGCGCCACCAGTTTGCCGCTTTCAATTTGCTTGCTTGTTTGTAAAGAGGTTCGCGCTAGCCCAGGCTCTTGACCCTGGCTTCGAGTCGCTGCATCAGATAGGCAATTTCGGCGCGATCGAGGTCGTTCAGTTTCGGCCCCGGTGCGCGCAAGCGATCCGACTTGATCGCAGCGCGCTTCATCAGCGCATATTTGCGTACCGCCAGACCCAGTCCGGGCTGCAGTTCCTGGAAGATCAGGGGCAGGCATGCATCGAACAAGTCTGTGGCTGCGTCGAGCCTGCCTGCCTTGAACAGCTCGTAAGTCCTGACCAGCAGGTCGGGATAGGCAAAGCCGGTCATTGCGCCATCGACGCCGCGCAGGAGCAGTTGCGAGTAATGCGCACCGCCATTGCCGATCAGGATCGAAACACGGCGCCCACCCTCTTTCTCGGCCGCGCGCATTTTGGTGACCTTGTTGTTGCCCGGCCAGTCCTCATGCTTGACCATTACCATGTCGGGGAAGTCGGCGATCATCCTGATGATCAGCGTCGGCGACATGGTCACGGTGGTGATCATCGGATAGTCCTGCAGTACCCAGGGCAAGCCCCTGAGACCGTTGGCCACCTGTTCGAAATATCCGTATATCTGCTCGTCGGTCTTGAGGCCGGCGATCGGCGCAACCATGACCGCGGCGGCGCCGGCGTCCATCACCTTCTTCGAAAAGCCGAACAGATTGTCGAGACCTGCGGCGCTGGCACCGACGATGACCGGCAACTTGAAGCGCGCCAGGCAGGCTTTGACGAAGCTCATGCTCTCGTCGCCAGCCAGCTTGGGCGCCTCGCCCATGATGCCCAGGATGGTCATGCCGGTGACTCCGCACTTCAGGTAGAAATCCATCAGGCTGGCGGTGGATTCAAGATCGAGCGCGCCCTCCTGGGTGAATGGTGTCGCTGAAATCACAAACATGCCTTCTGCGGCGGAGTCGAGTCGTTTTGTCATGGAGGGGTGCGCAATCGTTTGAAGTTTGAACCGGAATAAAATGCCAGTTTAGCCCACCGCCCCGCAAGCCGACACCTGCCGCGCCCATGGGTCGCACACGAGCCCTAGATTTGGCCATGAACCCATTCGACCTGACCATCCGCAACGGCACTATCGCCACAGCCGAGAGCACATTCAAAGCCGATATCGGTGTGTCCGAAGGCAAGATCACCGCCGTCGCCACGCAGCTTGAGGCGGGCAGCCACGACATCGACGCCACCGACCGCTTGGTGCTGCCCGGCGGCATCGACAGCCACTGCCATGTCGAGCAACTCTCCGGCAGCGGCGTAATGACCGCCGACGACTTTTATTCCGCGACAGTGTCGGCAGCGTTCGGCGGCACCACCACCATCATCCCCTTCGCCGCGCAGCATCGCGGCATGGCCTTGCCGCAGGTGGTCGCCGACTACCACGCCTGCGCCGGCCCGAAGGCGGTAATCGACTACGGCTTTCATCTGATCGTCTCGGATCCCACCGAAACCGCATTGACGGTCGACCTGCCGGCCTTGATTGCGCAGGGCTACACATCGTTCAAGGTCTACATGACCTACGACAAACTGAAGCTGGACGATTTCCAGATGCTCGACGTGCTCGACACCGCCTCGAATCACGGCGCGCTGGTGATGGTGCATGCCGAGAACAACGACATGATCAAGTGGATTGCACAGCGACTGCTGGCACGCGGGCACGGCGCACCGAAGTTCCACGCCGTCAGTCACGACCCATTGGCCGAGAGCGAGGCGACCAACCGAATCATCGCCATGTCGCGCCTGATCGACACGCCGGTGCTTATCGTGCATGTATCGGGCATCGAAGCGGTCAACACCATCCGTGCCGCCCAGACCCTGGGCGCGCGTGTTTACGGCGAGACCTGCCCGCAATACCTTTTTCTCACGGCGGACGATATCGACCGCCCCGGACTGGAAGGCGCGATGTTCTGTTGCAGCCCGCCGCCGCGCGACGAAGCCTCGCAGGAGGCGGTATGGGCGGGCCTTGCCAACGGCACCTTCCAGGTTTTTTCATCCGACCATGCACCCTATCGCTATGACGCAAGCGGCAAGCTGCCCAAGGGCGACAAGACGGTATTCAAGGACATGGCCAACGGCGTACCCGGCATCGAACTGCGCCTGCCGCTATTGTTCTCCGAAGGTGTCGGCAAGGGCCGCCTGACGCTCAACCAGTTCGTCGCGCTGACCGCCACCAACCATGCGCGCATGTACGGCCTGGATTATCGCAAGGGCACCATCGCGGTCGGTCAGGATGCCGACATCGCGATCTGGGATCCGCAGCGCCAGACCACCATCACCGCTGCCGACCTGCACGACAATGTCGGCTATACGCCGTACGAAGGCCGCACGATCCGCGGCTGGCCCGAGACCGTAATCAACCGTGGCCGCGTGGTGGTGGCTGACCGCAAATTACAGGTCGAGCGCGGCAGCGGCATGTTCCTGTCCCGGCGCACGCCCGGACCTCTGGCACAAAGTCGCACCCCGACACCGAATAGGCAACTTTTCAAGAACCTGGTTGCGAAAGGCACCTGATGAAACGCTCATTCCCGCTCGCCGTGGCCCAACTGGGGCCGATCCATCTGGCTGATACTCGTGAAGCGGTGGTCCGCCGGCTGCTCGAGTTGCTGCACGAAGCGCATGCCAGAAGTGCTACGTTCGTGGTGTTTCCGGAACTGGCGTTGACCACGTTTTTTCCGCGTTACTGGATGGCCGATCAGGAGGAGGTCGATCGTTTTTTCGAACGCTCGATGCCGAACACCGCGACCCAAGCGCTGTTCGACACGGCGCGCAAATACGGCATCGGCTTCTACCTGGGCTACGCCGAGCTTACGCCCGGAGGGCAGCGCTTCAACAGCGCAGTCATGGTCGACCGCGTCGGCAGCATCGTGGGCCGTTATCGCAAAGTGCATCTGCCCGGTCACGCCGATCACAAGCCGCAAGCACCGTTCCAGCACCTCGAAAAACGCTACTTCGAAGTCGGCAATGAAGGTTTCAAGGTGTGGAACACCATGGATACCAAGATCGGCATGTGCATCTGCAACGATCGCCGCTGGCCCGAGACCTTCCGGGTGATGAGCCTGCAATCGGCCGAACTGGTGGTGCTGGGCTACAACACGCCCTCGCACAACATCCACTGGCCCGAACCTTCGCACTTGCGCATGTTCCACCACCTGCTCTTGCTGCAGGCACATGCGCATGAGAATGCCTTGTGGATCGGCGCGGCGGCCAAATGCGGCCGCGAAGACGGCTTCCACATGATCGGCGGCTCGGTCATCGTCTCGCCCTCGGGCGAGATCGCGGCGCAGTCCAGCACCGAAGAGGACGAACTGATTTTCTTCAATTGCGACCTGGCACTGGGCGATACCTTTCGCGAGCATGTGTTCAACTTCGCCAAGCATCGCCGGCCCGAGCATTACAAGCTGATCGTGGACCGGGTTGGTGCCGGCAAGCCTGTTACAGAGCAGTGAGACCAAGCGCTGCGGTGGCCGAAACACCCAACACATTTCCCTGCATGGCATGATGTTTGCATCGAACTTTTCAGTCAAACAACTCTTTTGAAGGAGTACATCCAATGCGTTTTTCAACCTTTGCAAAGGCAATAATCGCAGCATCCACCCTGGCAACCAGCGCTCACGCCCAGCAACCCATCTCCACCGGCGTTGACGCCACTTTCGCGCCGCACGCGATGGCCAAACTCGGCGGCGGCATCGAGGGCTTCAACGTCGATCTGGCCAACGAGATCGCGCGCCGCCTGAAACGCCCGATCAACATCGAGGCCACCCAGTTTTCCGGCCTGATACCGGGCCTCAACGCCAAGAAATACGACTGGATCGCCGCACCCACCACGGTTACGCCAGAGCGTGCCAAAGCCTTGCTTTTCACCGAAGGCTATCTGGATACCGACTTCCAGTTCCTGGTCAAGAAAGCCGATCCGGACATCAAGGGCCTTGACGATCTCAAGGGCAAGACCATTTCGGTGAACAAGGGCTCGGCCTACGATACGTGGGCCAAGGCGAATGCCGAAAAGTACGGTTTCAAGTTTGACGTCTACGACACCAATGCGGATGCGGTGCAGGCGGTGCTGTCGGGTCGCGCCAGCACCAACCTGGCCGGCAACACGGTAGTGGCCTGGGCGGCCAAGCAGAACCCGATGGTCAAGACCAGCTTCACCATCAAGACCGGGCTGGTCTGGGCGGTGCCATTCCGCGCCGACGACCGTGCCGGGCGTGAGCAGATTTCCATGGTGATCAAGTGCATGAAGCAGGATGGCGGCCTGTCCGCCTTGCACGAAAAATGGTTTGGTTCCAAGCCGCCGGCCGATTCGAGCACAATGCGGATCGCCCCCGGCCATGGAGTGCCGAACATGGAAGGCTACGATGCGACGCCAGTTGCGTTGAAATGCGGCTGATCGTTCAACATGCGCGCGACAGCGCCGGCGCAAGCCGGCGCTTTTCGTTTGTGCCCGGACCAAGGCACTGATGAGCAACCTCGAACGACTGCTCGCCAGCTTCTTCAACCCCGATGTCGCACTGCGCTACCTGCCGCGCATCGCCGAGGGCATGCTGGTCACCTTGGGCCTGGGGCTGGCGGTCATCGTCACCGGCGTTGCCGTCGGCCTGGGCCTGGCGATCCTGCGCGCCCTGCGCATCCCGTTCACCCGCTGGATGATCGTCGGATTCGCCGACATTTTTCGCGCTCTGCCGCCGTTGGTGATCATCATCGTCCTGTACTTCGCGTTCCCCTATATCGGCCTTTCGATGAATGCGTTTACCGCGACCTGGCTGTCGCTCTCGCTGGTCCTGGCGGCCTTCGCCGAAGAGGTATTCTGGGCCGGCATCCTGTCGGTGCACAAAGGCCAGTGGGACGCGGCCTTGTCGCTCGGCCTGTCGCACTGGAAGAGCCTGCGTGAGGTGATTTTGCCGCAGGCGATTCGCCTGACTGTGCCGCCCCTGACCAACCGCGTGATCTCGATCACCAAGGGCACTGCCTTGGGATCGGTGGTGGCGCTGCACGAAATTCTGAACGTTGCTTCCAGCGGCGCGTCGGAAGCCGGCAATCCGACCCCACTGACTCTTGGCGCGATCGCCTACCTGATTCTCTTCATCCCCTTCGTTTGGTTTGGCCGTCGGCTGGAGAAGCGCTTCGCATGGAAACGCTGATCCAGGTTTTCTTCAACCCGGCGATCGTAGCCAAGGTGTGGCCGTTCCTGCTGCAAGGGTTCGGCACCACCCTGATGCTATCGGCACTGGTGATCCCGCTGGGCTTAGCCGGTGGATTGCTGCTGGCGCTGGCCTCGACCCACGCCTCGCGCTGGATACGCGGTGGCGCGATGGTCTACGTCGACTTCTTTCGCGCCTTTCCGCCGCTGGTGCTGTTGATTTTCATTTACTTCGGGTTTCCGTTCCTGTCGATCGAAATGCCCAAGCTGGCCGCGGTGGCGCTCGGCTTCTTTCTCAACACATCAAGCTACTACGGCGAAATTTTCCGCGCCGGCATCGAAAGCATTGCGCGCGGGCAAATGGAAGCGGCGCTGTCAATGGGTTTGAAAAAGCGCCAAGCCTACCGCCACATCATCCTACCGCAGGCGGTAAAAAACGTGTTGCCCGATCTGGTGAGCAACACCCTGGAGGTGATCAAGCTGACAACCCTGGCCAGCGTGGTGGCCCTGCCTGAACTGCTCAACAACGCGCGCCAGGCGCAGGCGCTGACTTACAACGCCACGCCGATCGTGCTGGCGGCGCTGATGTACCTGGCACTGCTATGGCCGATCGTGCGGCTGATGAGCCTACTGGAACACAAGCACCTGGCGACGCGCTAGGCGGACGGGCGCGGCGCTGCGAAACAGTGTCACGCCGCTTTCCTCACAAGGCCGGATTGCGCGACATTTCGCGCCAGCAGTTGGCCGAGGGCAATGCCGACCGCCGCCTGTGTAGGGTCGATCACCGGCAGGTCCAACACCTCTTCCAGCCGTGCCCGATAACGCGCCATGCCGGCGCAACCCATGATCACGACTTTCGCGCCATGCTTGGTCTTGAGCGTCATTCCAACCTCGCGCATGCGGGCGAACGTGATGTCCTCTTGCGCCAGATCGACCACGCCTATCTCGATGGCCAGGTCCTCGGCGAGTTTGTGCTCCAAGCCCAGGAGACGCACCTGGCGCTTGTGGCGCGCAATCGCGCGCGACAGGATGGAGATCACACCGAATCGGTCCGCGGTCGCCGCCGCCGTCAAGTAGGCACACTCCGCGCTGCCGTAGACCGGGCAATCGAGCGTCTCGCGCATGGCGTGAAAGCCAGGGTCGGAAAAGCAGGCCAGCACGACTGCGGCGGATGCGCGCCGCTGCGGATGCGCCTCGAAATAAGCAATCAGTTTTTCGCTGATGCCGTCCACATGTGCCTGCGACTCGATCCCGGGCGGACCGCTTGGCAGCGTGTCGCATTCGATCGTCGCGCCGCCCGCGACTCGAAAGGGTTCAAGCGCCAGGCTGATATGGTCGGTCACCGCCCGGGTGCTGTTCGGGTTGATCACGAAAATGGTTTGCGTCATGCTGCTCTCCTGGGTTTGCTAAGTGCGGCCGGCCGCCGCCATGCGCTCGAGATAGGCGTTGGCTTCGAGGCCAAAACGGTCATTGGTGCGGGCGTACTGGTTGGCGAACAATCGTCCGACCGGATGGTAGTTGTCCATTTTCACCCGCAAGGTCACCGGGTCAATCAATTCGTCACGCACATGCAAATGCCGCACCTGGCCGATCAGCAGGTGACGGGTGTCGATATCGATGCGGCTGTGCAGCGTGCATTCCAGCGCGGCCGGTGCTTCAGCCAGGCGCGGCGGCTTCACCTGCGCCGAAGGCTCGCAAGTGAAGCCGACCATGTCGATCTCGCTCACTGTTGCCGGGTAGTCGACCGAACAGGCGTGCATCTTTTCCGCGATCGCCTCGTCCACCAGATTGACCACGAATTCACCCGATTCGCCGATGTTGCGTGCACTGTCCTTCATCGCTCCGGAGTCGCGGTCCTCGATGCTGACGATCACGATCGGCGGCTCGTCGCCCATGACGTTGAAAAAGCTGAATGGGGCGGCGTTGACCACGCCGGCCGCGTTAACGCTGGTGATGAGCGCGATCGGCCGCGGCACCACCAGGCCCACCAGCAGCTTGTAGCGCCTGGCACGGTCGAGTTCGGCGAAATTCCATTGCATGAAGGCATGCCCTGATTGGAGTGACTGTGATTGTACTGTCGGCTCGACTGTACCCGCGCCATCGATATCTACGTATCATTGCCTGTGCGGCGCGTCGTGGCGTGCTGCGGCCTTGTCAAACTTCATCAGGAAACCGCCATGCTCGCCCTGTTTTTCGAAGTCTGCCCGCGCCCGGGCATGATGCAGCGCTATCTTGACATCGCCGCGGCAATGCGCCCGCTTCTCGATCAATCCGGCGGCTGCCAGTTCATCGACCGCTTCGAGAGCCTCGACCGCGAAGGCTGGCTGCTGTCGTACCAGATCTGGCGCGACGAGGCGGCCATGACGGCGTGGCGCGTGCACGGCGGGCACCATCAGGCGCAAACCGCTGGCCGCCACGAGGTATTTGCGGACTATCGGCTGCGGGTGGCCCAAGTGGTGCGCGAAGAGGCGCCCGGCAAGCCGGCCTGGCAGCCGCAGCGGCTCAACACCTGGAACGACCCGGCCGTCAAACCGCCGCGGTATATGGTGGTGGCCGATTCAAGTGCCCGGATCGATACGCTTGGCGCGGCGCCAGTGGAGCGTTATGCAAGCCTGTACCGGCCCGGCAAGTTCGCCCAAGTGGCCACTGTTGGCAGCGTTGCGCATGCGCTGGACATGACCGAAGTGTGTCGTGAAGGCGGCCCGATCGACACCTTCCGCATCTGCGAAGTGGAACGCGACTACGGCATGTTCGAGCGCTCCGAGGCGCCGCAATACTACGCAGCAGTGGCGCGTCCGGCGCCGTAGAGGCTAGCAGCCTGTCGGACTTGGGGCGTCGAAAGCGGAAATCGGCCCCAGCGACGACAGTTTTTGCCGCATTCGCCGCCCCACAACCCGGCTATGGGGCAAGAAGGCGGTGAAAAATGGACCGCTGCGGTCGATTTTCTCACCGACGATTCCCAAGTCCGACAGGCTGCTAACTTGGCGTATACGACAGGCGCACGTAGATCGGCGCATAGGGCTCGGCCTGGGTCATGTCGACCAGGCCTTCGCGGATCAGCTCGAGCAGCGCCAGGAAGTGTACGACCGCCACTTGTACGGAAACGCTGGCCGCGAACATCTCGGTGAACTCGACGAAACGCTGGCCCGCGAGGCGCCGCAGCATCAGGCTCATGTGTTCACGCACGGACAATTCGGCCCGCCCGATACGATGATGCTGGGTCAGCTTGGCGCGCCGCACCACATCCAGCCAGGCCAGGCGCAGGTCTTCGGCGTCAACCTTGGGCAGGGCCACTGCGAAGCTCTCTTCCAATGCCACCTGCACCGGCCAGAATTCGCGCCCCAGTTGCGGCAAGGCATCGAGCTCCCGGGCGGCGCGTTTGATGCGCTCATACTCCAGCAGGCGCCGCACCAGTTCGGCGCGCGGATCCTCGACCTCGCCGGATTCTTCCGACTTGCGCACCGGCAACAGCATGCGCGACTTGATCTCGATCAGGAGCGCGGCCATCAGCAGGTACTCGGCCGCCAGTTCCAGGTTGGTGCCGCGAATCTGCTCGACATACTCAAGGTACTGCGCCGTCACGCGCGCCATCGGGATATCGAGAATATTGAAGTTCTGACGCCGAATCAGGTACAAGAGCAGATCTAGCGGCCCTTCGAACGTATCGAGAAAAACCTCGAGCGCATCCGGCGGAATGTACAGATCGCGCGGCAGCTCCAGCATCGGCTCGCCGTACAGGCGCGCAATACGCGCGGCCTCGGGCGCGGCCAGGACCGGCTGAGTCATTGCCAGCGGCGCGGCTTGTGGACGGACATCTTCGACAACAGCTTCTGCGCTCATGCTTCTTTTCGCACAGGATCAGGTTTTGGTCTGATAGACATACGGCTGCTGCGGCACACGGGCATCGGCGAGTTGCTGCGCCTCGCCCGCGTCCTGCGGGCAATCCCACAACAAAGCACGGCCCTGCTTTTGCGCGGCAGCAAGCCCGGGGCTTTTCGCGTGCAGTTCACGAATGAACAAAGTGATATCAGATTCGTACATATGGTGTGCCTCTGGCTTGTGGCCACAATCTATAGCGTATTGTAGCGCAGTTGCGGGGCTTGGCGAATCAGCGTATCTTCGCATCATCGGGATGTCAGCGGACTCCCGTCGGCCCTGTAACTCTGGCCGCGACGGTGTCCCGTCCAAGCTCCGCGTTGTTCGCTTGGGAGTAATCCATGGACACCACACCCGCACAATCCTTGCATGCCGTTTCAGCCACCGCATTGAATGCGCTGCTGGGCGGCGCGCAATCCCCCCGGCTTCTGGACGTTCGCAAGGCAGCCGCCTTCGACGCGGCCGAATTCACCCTGCCCGCTGCGCTGCGCTGTGCGCCGGAGCAGGTGCCGGACCAGTTCGATCGCTTGCGCGGCAAACAGGTCGTCACCTGCTGCGTGCATGGACACCAGGTCAGCCAGAACGCGGCACAAACACTGCGAGAGGCCGGCATCGATGCCCGCTTCCTGGCAGACGGCATCGAGGGCTGGCACGACGCCGGCCTGCCGACCATGCGCAAGCTGACCGATTGCGGCGTGCCCGCCACGTTCGGGCAACCCAGCCGTTGGATCACCCGTGAACGCCCGAAGATCGATCGCATCGCCTGCCCCTGGCTGATCCGGCGCTTCATCGACCCGGATGCGCAGTTCTTCTACGTCCCGGCCGACCAGGTGAGTGACCGCGCCGTGAGCCTGAACGCGATCGCCTATGACGTGCCTGGCGTGCGTTTTTCGCATCGCGCCGACGCATGCAGTTTCGATGCCTTCATTGCCGATTTCGGCCTGCGTGATTCGGGCCTCGATTCGCTGGCGGCCATTGTGCGCGGCGCCGATACCGGCCAACCCGACTTGACACCGCAATCCGCCGGACTGCTCGCGATCTCACTTGGGCTCTCGGTGAATTTCCACGATGACGATGCCATGCTTGAACAAGGCATGGTCGTCTACGACGCACTATATGCTTGGCTCAAGACGGCGGCCAGCGAGGTCCACAATGCCGACCTCTTCGGGGAAAACCCATGAGCGAGCCAAACACCACTCCCCCAGCGCCGGTCACATTGGCCGAAGCCTTTCGCTATTGGCTGAGACTGGGCTTTATCAGCTTCGGCGGCCCGGCAGGACAAATCGCGATCATGCATACCGACCTGGTCGAGAACAAGCGCTGGATTTCGGAAAAGCGCTTCTTGCACGCTCTCAATTACTGCATGGTGCTGCCAGGTCCCGAGGCGCAACAACTGGCAACCTACATCGGCTGGCTGATGCATCGCACCTGGGGCGGCATCATCGCAGGCGGCCTGTTCGTCCTGCCATCGCTCATTATCCTGATCGCGCTATCGTGGATCTACATGGCCTACGGCAACCTGCCGGTGGTGGCCGGTATCCTCTACGGCATCAAGCCGGCGGTTACTGCGATCGTGCTGCACGCCGCCTGGCGCATCGGTTCGCGTGCGCTGAAAAACGCCTGGCTGTGGGGCATCGCCGCAGCCGCCTTCGTTGCGATCTTCGCCCTGAAAGTGCCCTTCCCGGTGATCGTGATCGTAGCCGGCCTGATCGGCTGGGCCGGTGGCAAATTCCTGCCGCAACGCTTCGCCCTCGGTGGCGGTCACAACGCGTCGCAAAAATCCTATGGTGCCGCGCTCATTGACGACCACACGCCGACGCCCGCGCATGCCAGATTCGCCTGGCCCCGGCTGTGGTTACTGGCGCTGGCGGGCGTGGTCCTGTGGGGCGGTGCAATGGCGCTGCTGTTCAATAGCAACAGCGTGCTGGCGACCATGGGCTGGTTTTTCACCAAGGCAGCGCTCCTTACCTTCGGTGGCGCCTATGCGGTGCTGCCCTATGTTTTCCAGGGAGCCGTTGAACAGCACCAGTGGCTTACGGCAGGCCAGATGATCGATGGACTGGCGCTTGGCGAAACCACACCCGGTCCCTTGATCATGGTGGTCGCCTTCGTCGGCTTTGTGGGTGGCTGGAGTGGCGCGCTGTTCGGCCCCGCCGCGCTGCCGCTGGCCGGAACCGCAGCGGCCGGCGTGGTCACCTGGTTCACCTTCCTGCCTTCCTTCCTGTTCATTCTTGCCGGCGGCCCGCTGGTGGAATCGACCCACGGCAATCTCAAGTTCACCGCGCCGCTCACCGCCATCAGCGCGGCGGTTGTCGGGGTGATTCTCAATCTTGCCTTGTTCTTCGGCTATCACGTGTTCTGGCCAAAGGGCCTGGATGCCGGCACCGAATGGTTCGCGTTAGGTCTCGGATTGGCAGCAGTCATCGCCCTGTTCCGCCTTAAGGTCGGGATGATTCCCCTGATCGCCGGGGCCGGCGCCTTGGGCCTTGCCTACTCGCTTCTGCGCTGAAGACCTGGCGCACTCGAAAACGACGCCTGCCCCGCTGCCGTGGGCACGCGACAGGCCCGCGCGCGGCGTGCTTGAACATGGCCCACTAAACGAAATCGCCGCCCTCGGGCGGCGACTCTCAGTGTGCCGTGCTTACTTTTTTGCGGCGACCGGGCCTGGTACCGGGGCGGGCGTGACAGGGGCAGGCGTGAAAGGGGCTGCCGCGGTTACGGGTGGCGGTGGCTGGATACCGCTGCCCAGCACCGGCTTGAATTCCTTGCCCTCGGCCTTGACCTTGGCCGCGTAATTGGCGACGGCCTTGTCTTCGTACTTCGCCTGCAGTTCCGCACCCTTCTGCTTGGCTGCCGCATCCTTCTGCTTGGCTTCTTCAGCCTTGACCGGGTCGACCGGCGGCGGCGGCGGCAACTTTGCGCTGGCTTGCGCGGCGAAAACCGCGATTGCAACAGCTGCGATTCGGGCTTTCATGCGCTTTTCTCCTTGGCTTGTGGCGCACCGGCCGGTATCGGGCCCGCACCTGATGCAACCGGCGCTGCAGCGCCATGCTTGAGTTCGTCGTACCAGTCTTCGTGATGCTCCTTGGCCCAGGCTTCGTCGACATAGCCGGTCTTCATCGCGTTGAATGCACCTTCCACGCCTACAGTACCCATGTAGATGTGCCCCGCCGCCATGCACATCATGAGCACGGAAGCACCCACGTGAACAATGTTGGCCAACTGCATTGCCGCCCGGCCCTGCTCGAAATTCGGAAAGTTGAGAACCAGCCCGGAAGCGCTGACAGTCACACCCAAACCCAGCAGGCCTACCCAAAACCAGATTTTTTCACCTGCATTGAAACGCCCCGACGGCACATGCTGGTCGGAAAACAGGCCGCCGGCCTTGCGCATCCAGACCATGTCCTGAATCTTCGGCCAGTTGTCGCGCAAAAACGTGAAGAAAAGCACGATGACGGCGAGTGAAAAAACCGGGCCGACGAAATTGTGCAGGTTCTTGCACAGCATGGTGAGCCAGGCAAACAGGGTGTGCCCGATGACCGGCAGCAACACAAACTTGCCAAACAGCATCACCAGGCCGCTTATGGCGAGAATCGAGAATGTGATGGCCACCGTCCAGTGCATGCTGCGTTCGAAAACATTGAAACGCTGCATGCGGCGCCCGGTAGGCGACGCCTTCAAACCCATGGTGCCGCGCCACATGAAAAACAGGGCGCATGCCGCGAGTGCCCCGGCAAGCAAGAGCCCGCCTAGCGGGATCAACTGGTTGTTGCGTTGCTGGCGCCAGGTTTCGCCACCGGACTGCATCAGAACGCCCGCTTCGACGCCGCGTGTGGAAGTGAAGTGCTCTTTTTCGGAGCGCACATCACGCCACATCGGTGCATTGTTGCCGGGCTGCTGTTGTTGACGTTGCGCCTGCTCGGAAGCGTTGGGATTGAGCACAGAATCAAAGGTCTGGGCGCCCTTCGGCGCCTGGGTTTGCGCCATGCTGGCGCCGGTGGCCAGCGCCAGGAAAAACACAGCCAACCACAGCATGAAGCGTGTGACGCCAGTCGAAATTGAATCATTCATGCCGTGTTTCTCCTTGCTACTCGGCCTTGGCGTACTCGTTCTGATCCTGCTGACGGCGCTTGATGGCCGCTTCCCAGGCAGTCTTGTCGCCGGCAGCCCACTGCGCGCCTTGGGAGTAAACCCCGGGGCCAACCTCGTAGGGACGGGTATCGGGCTTGCCCTGATACTTGCCTTGCTTGTAGGTGGTCGACTGGCCCAATTGCGACTGCTCCCCACATCCGCCAAGGGCACCCGCCAGCAGTATGCCCACGGCCCCTGCCATCACCCGCTCGAAAGCTCGCATGCGGTCCCTTTCTAGGATTTGGCCGGTGCTGCAGGTGCGGGCGCCTGGCCGCCGCCCTTGGGCGCGCCATAAGCCGAACTCCAGCCCCAAACCTCGGCGCCGCGGCCGCGCTTCAAAACGCGATTGCGATAGATGTCGGCCACCACATCGCCATCACCACCGAGAAGCGCCTTGGTCGAGCACATCTCCGCACATGCCGGGAGCTTGCCTTCGGCCAGACGGTTGCGCCCGTATTTTTTCCATTCATCATCGGAATGGTCCTTCTCCGGGCCGCCTGCACAGAAAGTGCATTTGTCCATCTTGCCGCGTAGGCCGAAGGCACCCGCCTGCGGAAACTGTGGCGCGCCGAACGGACAGGCGTAGAAGCAATAGCCGCAGCCGATGCACAGGTCCTTGTCGTGCAGAACCACGCCTTCGTCGGTCTTGTAGAAGCAGTCGACCGGACATACCGCCATGCAGGGCGCGTCGGAGCAATGCATGCATGCCACCGAGATCGACTTTTCGCCCGGCACACCGTCGTTGATGGTGACCACGCGGCGCCGATTCACGCCCCACGGCACTTCATGCTCCTGCTTGCAGGCCGTCACACAGCCGTTGCACTCGATGCAGCGCTCGGCATCGCATAAAAATTTCATCCTAGCCATGTCGATGTCTCCTGGTCAGACCACTTTTTCGACGTTGCAAATCGTCGTCTTGGATTCCTGCATCATGGTCACGCGATCGTAACCATAGGTGGTGGCCGTGTTGACCGCCTCGCCGCGCACGATCGGTTCGGTGCCAGTCGGGTAAAACGACTTCATGTCCTTGCCCTGCCACCAACCCGAAAAATGGAAAGGGATGAAACAGGTCAGTGCATCGACCCGTTCGGTCACCATCGCCTTGACCTTGATCTGCGCGCCAGTGGGCGACTTGACCCACACCATGTCGCCGTTGCGAATGTTGCGGTCGTTGGCGGCCTTGGGATTGATCTCGACGAAGTTTTCCTGCTGCAGCTCGGCCAGCCAGGGGTTGGAGCGGGTTTCCTCGCCGCCCCCCTCATACTCGACCAAGCGCCCCGAGGTGAGCACTAGCGGAAATTTCTCGTAGGTCTTGTCGGCAATGGCCTTTTGCTGGACCGTCTTGAACAGGGTCGGCACGCGCCAGAAGGTCTTGACGTCGTCGTGGGTCGGGTACTTGGCCACCATGTCGGGCCGCGTTGAGTACAAGGCTTCACGATGTTGCGGCACGCCATCGGGGAAGTTCCACACCACCGCACGGGCCTTGGCGTTGCCGAACGGATGGCAGCCATGGTTCTTCATGAATACGCGCATCATGCCGCCGGAAAGATCGGTTTTCCAGTTCTTGCCTTCGGCTTCCTTGGCTTCGGCTTCGGTCAACTCGCCCCACCAGCCCAGCTTCTTGAGCAGGACGTGATCAAGCTCGGGGTAACCGGTGGAGATATCGGCGCCCTTCGAATGCGAGCCGTCTTCAGCCAACAGCGAAACACCTTCACGCTCGACGCCGAAATTCGCGCGGAAGTTGCCACCACCGTCCATCACGTGCTTGGACGTGTCATACAGGTTGGGCGAGCCGGGATGCTTCATCTCCGGCGTGCCATAACATGGCCACGGCAGGCCGAAATACTCGCCATCACAAGGCCCGCCCTTGGCGCGCAGGGTCTTCACATCGAAGGTGTGCATGTTCTTCATGTGCAGCTTGAGGCGCTCGGGCGACTGCCCGGTGTAGCCGATGGTGAAGCAGCCGCGATTGATCTCGCGCAGCACGTCCTCGACCACCGGTTCCTCGTACTTGCCGTTCGCCGTCTTGACCACGGCGATGTTCTGCTTGCCGTCACGCTTGCCGACGAACTGGTCCGCAAAACCCAGGCGTTTGGCGAATTCATACATGATCGCGTGATCGGTCTGCGAATCAAACAGCGGATCAATCACTTTCTCGCGCCACTGGATCGAGCGATTCGAGGCAGTAGCCGAACCGGCGCATTCCAACTGCGTTGCCGCCGGCAGCAGATACACCACCTGCTTGGGATTGCGCGATTCCGAGGGCATCGCGATCATCGCCGCGGTGGCGCTCGGATAGGGGTCGATGACCACCATCATGTCGAGCTTGTCCATGGCCTTTTTCATGTCAAGGCCGCGGGTCTGCGAGTTGGGGGCATGGCCCCAGTAGATCATCGCCTTGACCGCTTTTTCCTGATCCAGCTTGTCGTCGGATTCGAGCACTGCGTCGACCCAGCGCGAGACAGTGGTGCCGGATTTCTCCATCATCGCCTGCGAGGCGAATTGCGCCTTGATCCAGTCGTAATCGACGTTCCACACCCGCGCCCAATGCTTCCAGGAACCGGTCGCAAGACCATAGTAGCCCGGCAGCGAATCCGGATTGGGGCCAACGTCGGTGGCGCCCTGGACGTTGTCGTGACCACGGAAAATATTGGCGCCGCCGCCCGACACACCGATGTTGCCCAAAGCCAGTTGCAGGATGCAGGATGCGCGCACCATCGCGTTGCCGATGGTGTGCTGCGTCTGCCCCATGCACCAGACAATGGTCGAAGGCTTGCTCTTGGCGAACATCTCTGCCACTTTGTAGAGCTGCTCGGGGCTGACGCCGGTCGCTTCCTCGACCGCTTTCGGATCCCACTTGGCCATCACGTCTTCGCGCACTTTTTCCATGCCGTAGACACGATCGTTGATGTATTTCTTGTCTTCCCAGCCGTTCTTGAAAATGATGTGCAACAGGCCGAACAGGAACGGGATGTCGGTGCCCGAGCGGATGCGCACGAATTCGTCGGCCTTGGCTGCGGTGCGCGTGAAGCGCGGGTCGACCACGATCATCTTGGCGCCGATTTCGCGCGCATGCAGGGAGTGCAGCATCGAAACCGGGTGCGCTTCGGCGGCGTTGGAACCGATGTACAACATGCATTTGGTGTTCTGCATGTCGTTGTACGAATTGGTCATCGCCCCGTAACCCCAGGTATTGGCAACGCCGGCGACGGTGGTCGAATGGCAGATGCGCGCCTGATGGTCGGTGTTGTTGGTGCCGTATAGCGACACCCACTTGCGCAGCAGGTAGGCCTGCTCGTTGTTGTGCTTCGAAGAACCGACGACAAACACCGAATCGGCGGTATCTTCCTTCTTGATCGCCTTGAGCTTGTCGGCGATTTCGTTGAATGCCGTGTCCCAGGTGATGGGCAGATACTTGCCGGTCTTGATGTCGAGTTTCAACGGCTGCTTGAGCCGATGCGAATGCTCGGTCATGCCGTGCTCGCGGATCGCCGCGCCCTTGGCGCAATGCGCGCCCAGGTTGATGGGGGAATCGAACACCGGTTCGTGACGAACCCATACGCCATTCTTGACCACCGCATCGATCGCGCAGCCTACCGAGCAGTGGGTGCAGACAGTGCGCTTGACCTCGATCTTGTCGGCGCTCTTGGCGGCCTGCGCCTGCGCTTCGCCGATCATTGAAAAGCCCATCTGGGGCAGCACCGCACCGGCACCCAAACCCAGGCCGGAACGTTTGAGAAACGCGCGGCGATTGAGGGTCGGCATGGCAGGCGCCGAACCGAAGGTACGCGACAACATGCCGTGCGAAACTCCCTCGCCGGCGGATTTGCGAGTCAGCAACATGGCGTGGCTCCCGGTCAGACCGCTGTGGTGCGGTAGTAGTTGCGAACGTGCTCGGTGAGCTGATAGCCGCTACCGGTCGCGGATTTGCTGCGGCCGGCGGCGGGGCGCACGGCTGCCGGAGGCTTGGCTACCAACAGAGCGGCGGCGGCAGTGACTGAAACAGCCCCGGCGCCAAACAGAAACTGGCGGCGACGGCCAACTGAATTGTCTCTCATGATTTGTCTCCTCGGTGTTGCACCGAATTCCATGAAACAGAAAAATCGCACGGCGCGCTTACAAAAACCTTACCGACACTGTTGTTTTTAATAACAAATATATGACTTGATTATATATCGACAAATCCAGGAACTGCATCAACTTTCGAGACTAAATCCTTCCGCTTCGATCGCCAGGAACGCCTGCAACATCGATGCTGCGGCGCGGTAAAAAATTGAGCCCGCCTGCTCACCCACCTCGGTGCAAAAGCGTGCAGACCAGGGACCCAGGTAGCGCTCAAAAAACTCACGCTGGGCCGCCATCCCGGCCGCATCATTGCCGCGCCGCACCAAGTAGCACATTACCTCCAGCAGCGCAGCCAGATGATCTTCCGGCTGGCTGACGCCAGCCTGACGCGCCAACCCCAATTGCGGCAGGCGATCGCGCAGTTCGACCACCGTCATTTCCTTCCACTGGTCCGAAAGGTAGTGAGACGCATAAATGGATACTGGCGCGCGGCCGGTGCCGACGAAAATCTCGGCGTGCTCCAGTGAGGCCGCCGCGGCATCCCCGTTGCGGGCAACTGACTTCAGGCCAGTCCAGGCCAGGCCGAGCGGGCTATCCGCTCCGAAATCCGCTTGCGCGCCAGCGATCGCCGACAAAACCGCTTCATCCGGGCCGGTCGCGAACAGCCGCGCCAGCAACGCGTAAAGGTCAGCCCGCGCTGCCTCTTCAGGTGGCAGGGTCGGCAGGAAGCTGAGTGTTTGCGAACCGCTCATTTGGGCACGTCGAAAATCGACGCTTCGCCGCGATTCTCCATCATGTCGACCACCCGGCAATCAGCGCACATTTGCAGGCGCCGCAGTGCCACGCCACCGGCAAACATCGAGTGCGCCGCCAGCTTCGAGCTCATGTTGTCGATCATCTGACGGGTGCCGAACGGCTTGGAGCAGCGCACGCAATTAAACGGCTGCGCTTCGTTCAACACCACCGGCTTGTTGACCTCGTCGCCCAGGTTCAGGCGCGGCAGCAGGCTTAACGCATCCTCCGGGCAGGTCGCGACACACAAGCCACACTGCACGCAGTTGCGCTCGACGAAGCGCAACTGCGGGCTCTCCTGGTTGTCGGCCAATGCCGCCGCCGGGCAGGCGCCGACACACGCAAGGCACAAGGTGCATTTATCGACCTTGATCGCAAGCCCGCCGTAAGGCGCACCCGCCGGCAGGGCGATCAATTTGGCCGGGCTGGGCGCGTGACGCGCCAGATGCTCGATCGCGAATTCCAGCGCCTGGCGCTTTTCCGCCGCGACGTTCCAGGTCGCCGCCTCGCTGACAGTGCGGGCCGGCACCAGCGCGGCCAACGCGGTGGCGAGCGCGCCTCCCGTATCGGCCGCAATCGACCCCAGATGCGCGCCGCCATAGCCAAGCCCGTCGAGAATCGCCTGCCCGATCGCAGCCTGCGCGCTCAGTGCCTGGGCATATTCCGGTGCCTCCGCACCACTAAGCAGAACCCTCACCTGACTGGCGCCATAGGCCAATGCCGCCAGCCAAAGATCAAGTCCGGTCGACGCCACGTGATGCACATGCAGCGGAATCACGCGCGCCGGCAGGCCGGCGTGGGCAGCACCGGTCTTGCCGGACCGCACCGCACGGCCGGCATTTTCAATCAGCTTCAGACCATGCTCGTCATGCAGCAACACGCAGGCGTCACGACCACCGGCGGTCGCAAAGGTGCGCAGCATGGTTTTGAGCCGTGCGCCGGTATCGGTGGTCCTGGGGTAAGCGAAACTCATCGCCCCGGACGGGCACACCGTCGCACAGGCGCCGCAACCCATGCACAAGTGCGGCTCGACCCGGACATGGTCGCCATCGTGGCTGATCGCCTGGGTGGAGCAGGTGTCGATGCAACGGGTGCAGCCGGATTTCTGGTTGCGGCTATGGGCACAAATACGGGCGTTGTAGCTGAAGAACCTGGGCTTTTCGAACTCGCCGATCAGCGTCACCATTTCGGCGACCGCGAGCGCCTGCTCGAGCGGATCGTCGCCTGGCCGGAAATAGCCTTGCGGCGGCTGGTGCAAGCGAATCAAAGGCTCGCGCGACAGATCGAGCACCATATCGAACTGTTCCTTGCGCGCGACGGCCGGGCGCGCGAAATCGATGGCCTTGACAGCGCCGCAGGCCGTGACACACGCGCGGTGGTTCTTGCACTTGTCCAGATCGATCTGGTAGGCAAGATCGATCGCGCCTTCCGGGCACACATCGATGCAGGCGTTGCAACGCGTGCAGGCATCCAGGTCGATCGGGTTGTGGCTGTGCCATTCGACTTCGAACTTGCCCAGCCAGCCGCTAATGCCCTTGATCGACCCGGACAGCACGGGATAGCGCCTTGCGACCGGCAACTCGGCCCCCTTGACGCTGCCACTCATAAGCACACACACGTCGAGTTTGCCCGCCAGGCGCTCGGCCCAGGCGAGCGACGCCTGCGCATCGCCAACGATCAATGTGGCGCCGCCCGATTTGTAGCTTACGCCGGGTACCGGTGCAGGTTCGGGCAGTTGTGCCATGGCGATCAATGCGGCGATCTTCGGACCTGCCGCGCCCGCTTCACCCGACCATCCCCCGGCTTCGCGGATGTTGACAAACCTTAGCGGGACTTCGGCTTGCGCCGATCGGCCAGCCAGTTCGGCGAACAGTGGCGCTTCCTGGGTACAGGCAATCGTCAACGATTCCACATTGGCGCCCGCATCCGCCAGGGCCGCGTCAAAGGCTGCGATTTCACCTCGGCACAGCGCCTGGTGCACCTTGATCGGCGCGGCGCCACCCAGCGCCACGCCAAGCGTGGCACCGTCGAGAGGCATGGTACGGTTGCAGTTGCAAACGAGACAATTGGACACTGTGAAGCCGATCTGATCGAGGTTTAACGAGCGGGCGGACTATACGGAGCTAGCTGCCGCGCAAAATCGGCATTGCCCGGGTCGCAGGCCTTCTGGTTTGCAAGGCCTTTGGCGCCGGAACATCATCCTTGATCGACTCGTGGTACATCAACCAAAGGCTGATCCGTTGCATGCAAGTCAGCCGGCGCAATCCCCGGTTGCGGCAGCGCCGCTTCAAGCGTTGCAGAATCCGCCTTGGGCAAAGTCGCGGGTGCAGCGGGCGCCGCCTCGCTGTTTTTCTCATCGTCGTAGTCGAACAGGCGCAACATGCGGGATTGCGCCAGGTCCTTGAGCATGGCCAGCGGAATCGGATCGGCCTTGGTGTAATCGTCGATGTAGATGTCCAGGCCGTCCATCAAGTTGAAATGCGGGTCGCCGAACAGCTTCTTCATCGCCGCATTGCGCGCAACCGGTGGCACGTCAGGGCGCATGAAACGGGTGAAATCCGAACTCGGAGTCAACGATTCGATCGGCGGCAAGTCGGCAGGCACCGCTTGCTCCGGCGGCGGCTCCGGCTTGGCCGGCAGCCCGCGCTGCGCAGCAACCTCGTCTTCCACGCGGGCATCTTCACGCGTGCGAAAATCCGGTTCCGCCTGCTTGCGGCGCGACCAGCGCGACAGGAAGGTTTCGCCGCGCCCGAGCGGGTCGTCACTCACAACGCACCTTTGTCGCGCGGCGCCAGGAACGAAGTCTTGATACGCTTTTTCTTGGGCTCCGGCTTGTAGTTCGCCGCCACGTAATCGGCCAGCCAGGCGCACATCGCCGGCGGCAGCGGCACGGCGTCGACTTTCTCCTGCGCATCCATCAGCCGTGCCGCCTCGTTGTAGCTCAGGGTCACCACCTTCGGAATCGCCGCGCCTTCGGCTTCGGCTTCGTCGATGCGCCACATCACGAACGCTTGCGGATCGCCGCTGGCCGAATTCAGAAAATAACCTTCCGCCTCATCCGGATAAAGACTTACGTCGAAACCCTCGAAGACCTGGCTCTCGACCACCGCATCCTCGGGCACACCCGCCATCTCGATGCCACGCACCTGCCACTGGTGGCTGAACCAGCGGTTGTTGGCAAGCTTGCGTTTCTCCATCCGGACGGATACGCGCATGGTCGGTGGCTTGATCGACGGCAATTGATTGGCTCGGTACCTGACTGATTTGTTATTATCGCAGTGTCATTGTCACCAGTGTTTGTCCTCATGAACGCCAAGGTCATACCGATTGCCAAGCAGTTCGTGCCGGGTACCCTGCCCCGGGTGCCGGCCATTGCACGCACGCCGGACGGCCGCCTCGCCGACACGCGTGGACGGCCCTTGCACGACCTGCGCATTTCGGTCACCGACCGCTGCAATTTTCGTTGCACCTACTGCATGCCGCGCTCGGTATTTGACAAGGATTATGCATTTCTGCCGCAGCGCGACCTGCTCAGCTTCGAGGAGATCACGCGGGTCGCCGGCATTTTCGCCAGCCACGGCGTCGAAAAGCTGCGCCTGACCGGCGGTGAACCGCTGTTGCGCAAGAACATCGAGCAACTCATTGCCATGCTGGCGGCCCTCACCACGCGCGACGGCCGTCCGATGGACCTGACACTCACCACCAACGGCTCGCTCTTGCCCAGGAAAGCCCGCGCGCTCAAGGCCGCCGGCTTGCAACGTGTGACCGTCTCGCTCGACGCGCTCGACGATGCGGTGTTTCGCACCATGAACGACGTCGACTTTCCGGTTGCCCGTGTGCTCGAAGGCATAGCGGCCGCCGAGGAAGCAGGCCTGACACCGGTCAAGGTCAACATGGTGGTCAAAAAGGGCGTCAACGACGGCCACGTGGTCGAGATGGCGCGCCACTTCAAGGGCAGCGGGCATATCGTGCGCTTCATCGAATTCATGGACGTCGGGTCCAGCAATGGCTGGCGCATGGATGATGTTCTGCCTTCAGCGGAGATTGTGCGGCGTATCAGCGCGGAGATGCCGCTGGTGGTGGCCGACGCCAACTACATAGGCGAAGTCGCGGAGCGCTGGATGTATGCCGATGGCAGCGGCGAAATCGGTGTGATCTCGAGCGTGACCCAGGCGTTTTGTGCCACTTGCACGCGCGCGCGACTGTCGACCGAGGGCAAACTCTTCACCTGCCTGTTCGCGCAATCGGGCCACGACCTGCGCGGCCTGTTGCGTGCCGGTCGGAGCGACGCTGAAATCGCCGCTGCCATCGGCCTCATCTGGGGTGAGCGGCGCGACCGTTATTCGGAAATACGCACGGCCGCAACCGCGCGCGGCAAGAAGGTCGAAATGTCATACATTGGCGGCTAGCGATCGTCACCCTTCGGTATCTGTTACGAACCATCGCCAACACAAGAGAAAGCACCAACATGCGCCGAATCCTTGCAGGAATTGTGTTTGCACTGGGCAGCCTTGGCGCGATCGCCCAGCCCTACCCGAACAAGCCGATCCGCATGATCGTGCCCTACCCTCCTGGTGGAGGTACCGACGCGCTCGGCCGCATCATGTCCGAGCGTCTCGCCGACCGCCTGGGTGTGGCAGTGGTCGTTGCCAACGTTCCGGGTGGCTCGGGCACGGTGGGCAGCGAACAGGTGCGCCGCGCCGAACCCGACGGTTATACCCTGCTTTTCAATGCCAGCCTGTTCCTGATGGGCAAGAATGTGGTCAAAGCCACGCCCTACGATCCGCTCGACGATTTCACCGCACTTGGCCGCGTCGGCCAGGCGCCGCTGTTGATCATCGCCTCGAGCAAGGTCGAGGCCGCCAACCTGGCCGATCTGGTCAAGGCGGTGCGCGCCAACCCCGCCGGGTTCAACATGGCGATTTCCGGGCTGGGCGCGGCGGGCCATCTTGGCAGCCTGGAATTCATGCGCCTGACCGGCACCAGCCTGCAGGCGATCCCCTACAAGGGCACCAACCCGGCACTGGCCGACGTGATGGGCGGCAATGTGCAATTGATGATCGATGCCGCCACCGCCCTGTTGCCGCAGACCAAGGGCGGCCGCGTACGCGGCATGGCAATCACCAGCGCCACCCGCAACAAGGCCTATCCCGAGATTCCGACCACGGTCGAGGCCGGCATGCCGGAACTGACCATGGCCTCCTGGTATGGCGTGTGGGGCCCGAAAGGCCTGCCGCCGGCGCTTGCCAGCCGGCTGGCAACGGCGATTGCAGAAGGCGTGCGTCAGCCGGAATTCGCAGCGCGCATCGATGCGGCCGGCATCGTACCGGGATATATGGATCCGACCGCGTTTGTCGAATTCATGCGCGCCGACCTGGTCAAGAGTGTGCAGCTTCTGAAGGCCGCCAACTTCCAGCCCGAGTAGGTCTCGGTGCGCGCGTCGCGACCACCGACTTCAGGCGGCACGTGCCGCCGGCAGCAGATCCGGCAAATAGCGCCGGGTCGGCTCGATGGCGTTGCCTGACTTGACCACCAGCCGCGGTATCAGGCGCTCGCCTGCCAGCAAGGGCTCGCCGCGCCCATCGCGCATGCTCCAGTCGCCCGCAACACGATCGAGAACGGTGATGTCAGCCAGCGTGCCTGGGGTCAGTGAGCCGATGTCCGGATCGCGCAGGATGGCGGCCGGATTCACCGTCACCCGACGCACCACTTCGGTAAGCGGCATGCCCAGTGCCAGCATGCGCGTCATCGCGCCGCACAGGCTGTAGTCGAGGATGGAATCGTCATGATAGCTGGCGAAGTCGCCGTGGATATCGCTTGAAATCGTGTTCGGCAGCACGCCGGCGGCCATCATCCTGCGCGCGATGGCATAGCTGAAGTTGATGCCGTAGCCGATGTCGAAATGCAGCCCGCGATCCAGCGCGCGCAGCACGATTTCGGGCACAGCATCGCCGCTGCCCATGATGCCATCGGGCATCGAACTGTAAACATGCGCCAGGGTGTCGCCGGGACGCAGCACCGGTAGCACCTGTTCAAGCACCTGCTCGGCCACCGGGCGCCTGGATTCGACCACCGGAAACAGTTCTCCGGTGTGGCAGTACAAGGGCAAGCCGGCTTCGTTGCCGGCGCGCACCGCTGCCGCCAGCACTTCGGTACCCCAATGTGACAGAGAACCGGATTCACCGTGGCATTTGAAGCCGCGAATCAGGCGCGGATGCTGCGCTGCCAGGCGCACCAGGTCGGCGACATCCACCATGCCCGGGTTGTGCAACATATCGCCACGCATCCCGCCCTTGAGCGCGCCGGCCACGTTGATCGAAACGAAGCTGCGTACATCGGTGCGCGCGGCTTCGATCACGTATGCTTTGAAGCCACCGAAAGTCCAGGCGCCGGCGCTGCCCTGGTCGACGATGGTGGTGCAGCCCGCATTGACGCCCGCGTCATCCGCATTGACCCCGAAGTTGGTGACCCATTCGTACACATGCACATGCAGATCGATGAGGCCGGGACATACCAAAGCGCTGGCCACGTCGATGCTCTGCTTGCGCGGCATGGCCGACAAATCGGCACCGACCGCGACAATGCGCCCGGCACTGATCGCCACGTCCATCACTGCATCGATGTGATTGGCAGGGTCGATTACCTGACCGCCATGAAGTACCAAATCGGCTACTGCGACTATGTTCATGGTCAAACCTTTCTCCTGACCCGGCTGCAGAAAGGTGCAGCCTCTACCTCCAGTTGACGCAACCCGCGTGCCATCAAGTGTGCCACGGCTGCGCGGACAATGGCCAGCGTGGCCTGCGCTGGCCAATATTGAGCACTTCATTATTCATGACAAAAACACGCCTCTCACGAGGCTGTCATGTTTTTGGTAGCGTTCGATAGGATAGAATTTTGCGCTTCTTACCCATTTCCACGCAAGGTTCGCGGCGTGGCACCGCACATTGGCCAAGCCCCTTCTACTGACCTCCGCCGCTCGTCCGTCCACCTTCGAGGTTGACGCCATTGACGAGAAGGGCGCGATCGTGCCGACCGCAATCGCCGGCGAACACCCGCTCACGCTGTACCTCGATCGCCGCGAACTGGTGACCCTGATGACCCTGGGTGCGGCGCCTGAAGCACTGGCACTGGGCTACCTGCGCAACCAGCGCATCGTCACCGGCATCGAGCGAATCGCTGCGGTTCAAGTCGACTGGGATACCGCGAGTGTCGCGGTCACCACGCGCGACGGCGATTTCTGGGACGACGCTGCAGCCGAGGCACGCCTGGCCAAACGCACCGTCACCACCGGTTGCGGCCAGGGCACGGTGTTCGGCGACCTGATGGAATCGATCGACGAAATCCGCCTGCCCGATTCGGTGCGCATGAGCCAGGAGGTGCTCTACAGCGTGATGGAGCGGGTGCGCAAGCACGAATCGATATACAAGCAGGCCGGTGCCGTACATGGTTGCGCCCTGTGCTCGAACGCAGGTGCCGCGCGCGGCGAGATCATCTATTTCGTCGAGGATGTCGGGCGCCACAACGCGGTTGATGCTATTGCCGGGCGCATGTGGCTCGACGGCATCGATGGCGGCGACAAGATCTTCTACACCACCGGCCGCCTGACCTCCGAAATGGTGATCAAGTGTGCGCAAATGGGCATCCCGATCCTGCTGTCGCGCTCCGGCCTGACGCAGATGGGGCACGAAATCGCGCGTCGGGTCGGCATCACCATGATCGGGCGCTGTCAGGGTAGACACTACCTGCTGTTTACGGGCCAGCAGCGTTTCGTCAGTGCGCCGGCGACGCTTGTAGCATGACACCGGCCCAACAACAGTCCATCACCGGCCTGATCCTGGCCGGCGGGCGCAGTTCACGCATGGCGCACGCGGGCCAGGCACGCGACAAGGCGCTGATCCAGTTCAAGGGCCGGCGTCTCGTCGATCATGTCTTCGACAAACTCGCGCCACAGGTGGGCGGCGTGATGATCAACGCCAACCAGAACCACGAGCAGTTCAAGTCGTTCAATGTGCGCGTGCTGTCGGATGCGATTGGCGATTTTGCCGGCCCGCTGGCCGGTCTGCATGCGGGCCTCTTCGCCTCGAAACGCCCGTTCCTGATCACCGTGCCGTGCGACTCGCCCTTCTTTCCCGACGACCTGGTGTCGCGCATGTTCGATGCGCTCGAATCCACCGGCAGCGCGGTCGCCATTGCGATGAGTGGTGATCAGCCACATCCGGTATTCGCACTGGTACGGCGCAGCGTGCTCGATCATCTGTCGGATTTTCTCAAGCAGGGCGGGCGCAAGATCGATGCCTGGTACGACAGCCTGACAACCGTGCAGGTCGATTTCAACGACGACGCGCTGTTCGGCAACATCAACACGCCGCAGGAACTGGCCGCGTTCGAAAACGGGCTTCCGCTGCCACCTAAAGTCGCCAAGCCGCGCTTTCGGCGCGAGGCGGAGAGTGTGGCGCCAGGCGAAAAAGTGCAACAACACACCGACGCGGCCCTGGCACCGACACGCGATTTTCTGCAACACATCTTAGCCGCACCCGCACCGCCGGCCGCCAGCCTTGAGGCCATTACCAGTTGCCTCGATGGTTACGACCCCAACGCGCTGCCGGTGGCAATGGTCAATCAGGTGATTCGCCAGTTTGTACAACCGCTGGCAGGGTTCGAACAGGTGGCACTGCGCGACGCCCTCGGTCGCGTATCGGCCGAGAACATCATTTCCCCCATCAATGTGCCGGCGCACGACAATTCGGCGATGGATGGCTGGGCGGTGCGCGGCAGTGACCTAGGAACGAGTGATGAAGCCGTGCTCAACGAGATCGGCAGTTCCCTGGCGGGTCGTGAGTTCAGCGGCAAGGTCAGCCGCGGCGAATGCGTCCGCATCACCACCGGCGCAGTCATGCCGCACGGCTGTGATACCGTGATACCGCTCGAAATGGTCAAGGCAGAAGGCGTGCGGATCGTGATTCCGCCGCGGCAGGAGGCCGGCGCCAACCGGCGTTTGGCCGGCGAGGATCTGGCGCGCGGGCAGGTGGCGCTGGCGGCAGGCGCGGTCATCAAGCCGTCCGAGTTGGGCCTTATCGCTTCGCTGGGCATGCCCGAGGTGCGGGTGCGACGGCGCCTGCGGGTGGCATTCTTTTCCACCGGCAACGAACTCAAGTCGGTCGGTCAAACCCTGGCCGAAGGCGAGGTCTACGACAGCAATCGCTACACTCTATACGGCATGTTGCAGCGCCTGGGGGTGGATGTTGTCGATATGGGCGTGATTCGCGACGACCCGGCAGCGCTTGAAGAGGCGTTTCGACTGGCCGCTGCCAATGCCGACGCAGTGATCACATCGGGTGGTGTTTCCGTAGGCGAGGCCGACCATACCAAGCAGATCATGCGCAAGCTGGGAGACGTGGTGTTCTGGCGCATCGCCATGCGCCCGGGTCGGCCGATGGCCTTCGGCAGCATCACCGACGGCCCGCGTCAGGCCGCGCTGTTCGGTCTGCCCGGCAATCCGGTTGCGGTGATGGTGACCTTCTACCATTTTGTGCGCGGCGCCTTGCTGCACATGATGGGCGCCACCAACACTGACCTGCCGCTTCTGCGTGTGAAATCGCAAGAAGCGATGCGCAAGAAGTCGGGCCGCACCGAGTACCAGCGCGGTTTTCTTGAAACCAGAGGTGGCAGCCTCACGGTACGCATCACCGGCGCCCAGGGTTCCGGCATTTTGCGCTCCATGAGCCAGGCCAATTGTTTCATCGTGCTGGGGCACGACCAAGGCAGCGTCGAGGCCGGCGACGCGGTCGATGTGATGCTGTTCGAAGGACTGGTCTGACCCCTGCGATGCGCCCTGGTGCCGATGTAGCCGCAGCTGACCTGCCGGCGACAGCGCTTGCGGCAGACGACGCCGGCAAAGGTTGGAGTGCTCATCTGGCACTGGGCTTCGAGCGCACCAGCCCGGAGCGGACCGTGCTTGTTCGGCGCGAACATCGCGGCCCTTTGCGCATACAAAAGGCAGAGGTCGCATGAATCGCGCCGTCGTGGCGGCGCATGATGCGCGCGGCACCGGTAGCCTCGATCACGCCATCTACAGCGATCTCGAAAATCTCCTCCAGAGTGGCGGCGCGGTAGAGGGCGTCGCTCAAGCGATATAGCGCATGCAATGGTGCGGCTACGAGCGCGCGGTGATCCGCGGGCAGAGTTGTCCCGAATACGTACGTCAAGGGGCTCCCCTGGATAAACAGGCGGCCGGACTGCGCAACCGTTGTATGGACCTATGGCGTTGGCATGGTCGCTTGGCGTCACCGTCTGCCCTATGGAAAGACAGACGCAAAACGTGACAGAGTATACATATCGGTCAGGGCTTCGCCAAGCCGTTCGACCGGCTGCCGAAAGCCTCGGCCATGCGTCGTGCGCCACACCGCTTGCCATGCAATGGGGCTGTCGGCGGCAAGTACCTAAAGCCCCGGCGGCGACGCCGCGGCCCAGCGCCAGGGACCTATCTGCTGACGTCTTCGCGCACCAAGCGTACCGTGTACCCGCCCGACTTTTCGTCCAGCGTCAGCATGATCAGCTTGTGCCCTTGCGCATCCTCCAGCATGTCGCCGAACGCCCGGTAGCCGTAGTAGCTTTCGTTGAACCCGGGACGCCGCCGCTTCAGGGTCTGTTTGACCATCGATCCCCATATTTTCTCGTCTGCGCCGCGTTCGGCGACGAGGGCTTCGACGGTCTCAACTACCAGATCGAGTGCCTCCTGACGTTTGTCGTCCAGCGCGGCTTCCTTGGCACGTGGCGACCTCTTCGCAGTTTCACCAGGACCTTTGGCCGGCACCTTGCGTGCCGCGCGGGTGCGCTTGGCCTCGTCTTCACGCACCAGATCGTCGTAATAGATGAACTCGTCGCAATTGGCGATCAGCAGGTCGGAGGTCGAATTCTTGACCCCGACGCCGATCACGATCTTGTTGTTCTCGCGCAGCTTCGACACCAGCGGCGAAAAGTCGGAATCGCCGGAAAGGATGACGAAGGTATCGACATGCGCCTTGGTGTAGCAAAGGTCGAGGGCATCGACCACCATGCGGATATCGGCGGAGTTTTTGCCCGACTGTCGTACATGCGGAATCTCGATCAGTTCGAATGCCGCTTCGTGCATCGAGGCCTTGAATTCCTTGTAACGCTCCCAGTCGCAGTACGCCTTCTTGACCACGATGCTGCCCTTGAGCAGCAGGCGTTCGAGCACGCGCGCGATGTCGAACTTGGCGTACTTGGCGTCGCGCACCCCCAATGCGACATTCTCGAAATCGCAAAACAGGGCCATGTTGTTGATGTCGGGCTGGGCGGCCATTTTCGTTCCACAGTGGTGTTGGCGCCGGGCCGGCTGCGCGGGTACGGCCTGATCACTGCCGCAACCCGCATTGTCGCCGTTTCGCCAACGCGGCGGCAAGCGCGCGCCGCAGGTTTCAGAAACGGCCTTCGCCGCTGCCGTAGAGAGGCAGCCCGCGTTCGCGCCGCCGCTCGATTGGCGCCAGCAGGTCGGTTTCGAACCATGTGATGAACTTCAGAGAATCGGGGTGGCGCGCCAGCCGCAGGTAGCGCCGCGCGCCTGCGACCGAAAGATAGGCTCCTCGCCCGCGCCCCTCGAAGGTAGTGGCTTCATGCGGCGCGTAGTGACGGATCGCAGCAACGTCGCCGCCGATGCACTTGCGCAGGTCATCGAGGCACAACCAGAGATCGTCAAGCTCATCGAACACGACCCGCACTTCCTGTTGCTCGAAATAGTGATGACGGCCGCCATGGACCCTATGGGCAGCGATCCGTTCAAGGTGCGCGATGCCGAAAAACGAGCAGCTGGCCCAATAGCTGGCCAAACCGGCGAACAGGCCCGACGCCATGCCGATCGGGACCGCCCACCAGATCGGCCGGCCGTTAGCCCAGGCCCAGAGAGCCACCACCAGCCCGGGCGCCAGACTGCAGATCAGGGCGACCTGGAGGAATCTGACCTGGTCTCCCGGGCGCATGACGTCGGACCATCGCATGATGTCGAGGAAGCCATTTGTTTGATCGACGCCTGCAGTGTACCGCAAGCCTGCGGCATTGTCATCGCCAAAGCGTGCGAGTCAGGCGCGGCAGGCATCGCGGCGCCACTATTCCGACGCCTCGTTCAGCGGCTCTCCGGCTCGTCAGCGGCGCCCAGCAACTGCACGGCGTCCGGCGCGGGCAGCGCTTCAACGGCTTTCAACTTGCGCTCCATCTGACGGCTGCGCGTCTCGGCCGAATCGATCGAGTTGGCAACGGTCTGCAGTTGTTGCTTGGCCTTGGCCAGCACTTCTCCAAACTTGCCGAATTCGGTCTTGACAGCACCCAACACCAGCCATACGTCACTGGCGCGCTTCTCGATGGCCAAGGTACGAAAACCCATTTGCAGGCTGTTGAGCAACGCCGTCAACGTGGTCGGGCCGGCGATGGTGATGCGGCATTCGCGCTGTAGCCAGTCGCTAAGGCCCGGCCGCCGCAGCACTTCCGCATACAGCCCTTCGGTAGGCAGGAACAGGATGGCGAAATCGGTGGTGTGCGGCGGCTCGACGTATTTGTCGCGGATGGTCTTCGCTTCGACCTTGATGCGCGACTCCAGCGCCTTCGAGGCCTCTTCCATGCCGGCCACATCCGCCATGTCCTGGGCCGCCAAGATGCGCTCGTAGTCTTCCACCGGGAACTTGGAATCGATCGGCAGCCAGACCTGGCCCTGGCCCTCGCGGCCGGGCAGGCGGATCGCGAATTCGACCCTCTCGCCGCTATGCGGAACGGTGACCACGTTGGTCGCGTACTGTTCGCAGGTCAGCACCTGCTCCAGCAACCCGGCCAGTTGCACCTCGCCCCAGGTGCCGCGCGTCTTGACGTTGGTCAACACGCGTTTCAAGTCGCCCACACCCATGGCCAGGGTCTGCATCTCGCCTAAGCCCTTGTGCACCTGTTCGAGCCGGTCCGATACCAGCTTGAACGATTCGCCCAGCCTTTGCTCCAGGGTTGCGTGCAGCTTTTCGTCGACGGTTTTGCGCATCTCCTCAAGCTTGACGCCATTCTGCGTCTCGATGTCCTTGAGGCGCGCCTCGAGCGTGGCACGGACCTCAGCAAGCTGCAGGTTCAGGCCGTCGCCGAAACGCTTGAGCGTGTTGGCGCTTTCCTCGCGTCCGGCTCGGGCGTCCTGGGCAAAGCCCTGCAGGCGGTCATCCAGCGCCTTTTGCAGAGCACTCAGACGCACCTCGTTGGCGTCGGTCAACTTGACCAGGGCCTGCGCGAATCCGTCGATCTGGTTGTTCTGTACCATCGCGATGCTGGCCATTTGCTGCCCGGTCGCCTGTTGAAACTGGGCCACGCTCAATGCCAATTCCTGTCGGCTCGATTGCGCGCCGTCCTTGATCTCGACGCGCAGTTCCCGCTCCAGGCGTTCGTTGGCCAGATCGATGCGGTTGAAGCGCTCGGCACTTACGTCAGGTTGAACATGCCCGGCGCGCCACCAGGCCAGCATGGCGAACAGGGCCGCGACCAGCGCCGCCACGGCTGCCACCAGAATGAACGCCAATTCCATCATCCTTCCTGGTTGCGCATCCAGTCCGCGGTGGCGAAAAAAGACTTTTGCAAAGCCGCCTGCAAGTCCTCCGGCAAGGCGGCATCGCGCATCGCCGAAAACATGCATGTCAGCCAGAGGTCGCGCTCGACACTCCCGATCGGGTAAGGCAGGTGACGCGCCCGCAGCATCGGCGCGCCGACTTTCTCAAGGTAGAGTTGCGGCCCGCCCAGCCAGCCTGAAAGAAACCATTTGAGCTTGTCGCGCGAACCATCGAGCGAGGCCGGATGCAGCTTGCGGATCGGGTAGTACTCGGGAATCTCGTCCATCAGGTCGTAGAAGCGATCGACCAGTTCAATCACTTTTGAGGCGCCGCCCAGCTGCGTATAAGGAGTTGGTCCCGGCGCCGGCGCCGCCTGGTCGCTCATGATTTGAACGCCCTTGCAGCAATGGTAACCATGGACTGGTCGATCAAGCACTGCGCACAGTGCCGCAGATGCATCTCAGGCGAATTCACGCAGGGTTGCCAGCGGCGGACGCCTGAGTGCGCCGGACAAGGCCAGCACCCCGCCTGCCACCGCACAGGCGGCGCCGCTGGCGATGCCGGCAACCCACAGCCACGGATTGAATACCAGCGGCAATTGCAGCACAAACTGACTGACCGCCGCACCGATACCAAAGGCGATCGACGCCGCGAACAGGCCGGCCAATGCGCCGGTCAACAGGAACTCGGCCCATTGGGCGCGCCGCAACTGCGACGACGAAGCGCCAAGCGCGCGCATGATGCCTGTTTCGCGCACCCGTTCGTCCTGACTTGCCGTTAAAGCGGCATACAGTACGGTCACCCCGGCCGCCAGCGTAAACAGGAATATGAACTGCACCGCGCCCACCACCTGTTCGATCACGCTCCTGACCTGCCGGATCAGGGCACTGACATCGACAATGGTGAGATTGGGCATGCGTGCCACCAGCCGATCGGTGAAACCCGGCTGTGAGGCCGGCAGATGAAAAGCGCTCATGTAGGTTTGCGCGAAGCCTTCCAGCAATGCGGGCGTGGTGATCACGAAAAAATTGGCGCGCATGGAATCCCAATCGAGCTTGCGCACACCCGTGATCGGTGCGGTGAACTGACGCCCCCCGACTTCGTAGGTCAGCCGATCACCCAGCTTGAGCCCCAGGGTCTTCATGATGCCTTCTTCGACTGAAAGTGCGCCAGCCTTCAGATCGGCCTCGTTGAACCAGCGCCCGGCACTAACCTGGTTATGGCCCGGCAAATCGCGCATGTAAGAGAGATTGAATTCGCGGTCGACCAGACGCCGCGCGCGGTCGTCGTTGAATGATTGTCCTCCGATGGCGCCGCCGTTGACCGCCAGCAGGCGCCCGCGGATCATCGGGTAAGCCTCCGGCCGCGCCATCCCGGCGGCACTGAAGGCAGCGTTGAAGGCGGGGAGTTGATCGGGTTGAAGGTTGATGACGAAGCGGTTTGGCGCCTCGGCCGGTACGCGCCCCTGCCATTGCGTAACCAGATCGCCGCGGGTGACGGTCAGCATCAGCAAGGCCGCCAGACCCAGGCTCAAAGCCACCACCTGCGTGACCGTCGCCAGGCTGCGGCGGCGCATCGCCGCCACCCCATAGCGCCAGGAAAACCCGCCTTCGCCACGCAGGCGCGCCAGCAGGCGCAGGGCGCCGTAGGTGAGAACGGCACTGACCAACATGGCGATGGCAAACCCGGCGGCGGCAATCGCCCCCAGCTTCAGATCGCGCGCCTGCCACAGTACCATCAGCACCAGTACGCTGGCGCCCAGCGCGTAAGCCAAAATCGTCGCCGGTCGCGGCTCGCCGACTTCGCGACGGATCACCCGGATCGGCGGCACGCCGGCCAACTGAATCAGCGGTGGCAGCGCAAACCCCAGCAGCAGCAGGGTTCCGGTGGCGAAGCCCTGCAGCGCCGGCAGCCAGGTCGCCGCCGGCAACTGCGCCGCCACCAGATAGCCAAGCATCTGCACCAGCACCGCATGCACCGCATATCCCAGCAGCGAGCCCAGCGCGGACCCCAGTAATCCGAGCAATACGAACTCGCACAAATACATGCCAAACAGGGTGCGCTGCGATGCCCCGATGGCGCGCAACACCGCACATCCGTCAAGGTGCCGCTGCATGAAACGGCGCGCCGCCAGGGCAATCGCCACGGCCGCAAGAATCACCGCGAGCAAGGCGACCAGCCCCAGAAACTGCTGCGCCCGATCGACTGTCGCACGCAATTCCGGCCGCGCGTTGGAGATCTCTTCGATCCATTGGCCGCGCCCGATCCTGGCGCGCTGCCAAGCGGCGAAACCCGCCACCGTCGCTGCATCACCACCGACCAGAAGCCGGTATGTCACGCGTGATCCGCTCTGCACCAGCGCGGTTGCCTCGAGGTCGGCCAGGTTCAACATCAGGCGCGGTGCGATCGAGAAAAAACTGGCGCCACGGTCCGGTTCGAGCGTCAGCACCTGGACGAAGCGCAACTTCAGGTCACCCACGTGGATGACGTCCCCCGGGCGTGCGCCCAGGCTTGCGGTCAGTTGTTCGTCGAGCCAGACCGTACCGCGCGCCGGGACTTCACGCGTGCGGACGTCAGGTTGGTTGCGATCGGGCGCCACCCGCAGGCTGCCGCGCAGGGGATAGCCGGCACTGACGGCCTTGAAACCGGCCAGATGCGACCTCTCGCCAAGACTTGCCATGCTGGGAAATCCGACCACATGCGCGACCGCCAGGCCGCGTCGTCGCGCCTCGTCGGCAAATTCGACAGGCAGCGGCCGGTCGCCGCTCAAGACGAAATCCGCGCCGATCAACTGATGCGATTCTTGCGTCAGTGCGCGGCTGATGCGGTCGACGAAGAATCCCACCGAGGTCACGCTCGCAACCGCGATCACCAGAGCTGTCAGCAGCAGGCGCAGTTCGCCCGCTCGCGCGTCGCGAGCCAGCATGCGCAGAGAGAGCATGAATGTCCGCATCGGCGAATTATCCCATGCCGCTGGCAAGCCGCCATTGAACCAAAACCATGCGCCACCGGCAATCGGGCCCGCACGCAAGCCGGTTCGCACTGCGATTGCACGCTTGCGGCGCCACCCGGGGAAACCGCCCGTGCCCGCATGCGCTCGCAACGCCCGCAGTCCTCGCACGACAGTCCTGCCACGACGCCTTGCTTTCGGCAAGCAGCGGCATATAATCAAGCAGTTATGGACAGCCTCCAGACACTTGCAATCGGATCCGGACTCGCCTGGGCCAGTGGCGTGCGCTTGTACGGTGTGGTGTTCTTCGCCGGCCTGCTGGCGCGCCTCGGAGTGGTCAGCCTGCCTGGCCAACTCGGTACGCTGACCCATCCGCTGGTCATCGGCGTGGCTGGCGTATTGTTTTTCGTCGAGTTCTTCGCCGACAAGATTCCCGGCCTTGATTCGGTGTGGGATGCCCTGCACACGTTTATTCGCGTTCCGGCCGGTGCGCTCCTGGCTGCTGCAAGTCTGGGCATCAATGCGGATCCGGCCCTGGTGCTCGCGGCCGGCCTGGCCGGGGGCACCCTTGCAGGCACCGCGCATTTTGCCAAGGCCGGAACGCGTGCCCTGATCAACACCTCCCCGGAACCCTTTTCCAACTGGACGGCATCCTTTGGCGAGGAAATCACGGTGGCAGGCGCCATGTGGCTGGCGTTTACCCATCCGCTGCTGTTTTTGCCGGCGCTGGGCCTGGTTCTGGTGCTTTCAATCTGGCTCATTGCCCGCCTCTGGCGATTCATGGCGCAGCTGTTTCGCAAACACGTACTGCACCCAGCGGGCCCCTGAGCCCAGGCGGGATTTGAGTGGAGCAACGTGCGGTCTCTGTGGCGCGCCTCTCGACATGCTCGGCACACTCTGGTGGTGGCACGGTCCACGGGCCGCGCCTCAGTCCTCCTGCATCATCGCCCGGAACTTGATCAGATCGTAGTCCTGGCCGCGCTCGACCAGACCGACCGGAAACAGCACATGCCGCCGCTCGGCGATCATCGCCAGCAGTTGTTCGCCAGGCAGGTAGAGACCATGCGGCAATGCCACCAGTACCGCCCCCGGTTCCCCTCCCTCGGGAACCACAATCCCGTCCACCGTCGCCACGCCATGCGCCCAGCGGCCGATGTTGGTGGTGAACACCCCATGCACAGGCTGACGCGACAGCACCTGCATGCCGGCATTCGCCTGACCGCGCGGGGCGCCATCGTCGCGCGAAAAGCGGCGCACGATCGCCACCTCCCAGCCGGCTGCGTCGACCAGCGGTCGAATCGCCAACATTGCACCAATGTGCAACCAATCGCCGTTGACCTGCGGCACGATGGCGCCGAAGCCCCCGCTGCTCATGTTATCGACCTTCCAGGTTTCGAATGCGTGGGGTGCATTGAATTCCAGGTCGACTTCGGAAGGACGCAACAACCCGACAATGCTTTCGAGCCCGTGTGCCACCGAAATCTGTCCCTGAAGACGGCGCCGTTCGCTGCGCCGAACTGGCGGCTGCGGCGCCCAGTTCAACTGCAGATGCCGCAATACTTCGCCCACCACCGAAGGTTCCGCATTGGCGCCAAGATCCACGCCGCGCGGCAACTCGCTGGATCGGTCCAGTTTGGTCAACAGGCCTTGCACATCTGCATACCCGGCGGCAGTGGCGAAAAAACGTAGATCCGGGGTCAGTTGCGCAGGTGGCGATGCCAGGCGCAAGGGCTGGCGCGGGTTGGCTACATCGAACCAGTAGGTGGAATCCGGATTGGGCTGCAACGTGATGCGAAACTTTGACGCCATTCCGGCAATCAGGCGCTCGGCGATTTCCAGTTGTGGCGGCATCAGGGCATCGGGTGCCGATGCGGCCAGCAACAAGGCGCGCAGAAACTCCTCCTCGGGCGATGTATCACCCGGGATACCGGGATACGCCGCCAGCTTGGCGTGCTGTACAGCGCGCGCTTCCGCCAGCCGATATGCACGCGCCAGGCTTTGCCAGATTCCGGCAGATATTGGCGCATAACGCACATACAGCAATTTGAGCCTCAATCCGCCTGCGCGCAGCGCGCGCACCGCGATCAGTGCGATTTCCTTGCGCAGGGCGTCGCTACCCTTTTCCTTTTGCTCGATACGGCCGATCAGATCGTCATAGGCGGCGGCGGCATGCATCCACAGGTCGTGGCTGACATTCCACAGCTTCGCCTCTTGCGGAAGCCCCTGTCGCGCGCCACCGACAGGGTCGCGCGACAGCCTGATTCGGTGCGGTTGCGCGCTCTCGTCAAGTGTACGAATGACCTCGAAACGACGCTCCGGCTTGAGGCTTTCGGCGCTCACCACCGACAACAACCAGTCGCTGATTTCCTCCAAAGCCTTGAGCGGGTCGCTCACGCGCAATTCCGCGAAAATCGTGGCAGCCTCGCGTGGATTGGCCAGTGGATGGTCATCTTCCGCACCCAGCCGCGGCATGCGCAGGCTGTCGAGCAACTTCTGCATCGTGCTCCCAGGAGACGACATGAAGGTTTTAACTCCTTTTGTTAACCCATGATTCTAATTCGATTTCCGCGACATGCGCAGGGCGCAAGCGGAACATGCTGGGGGTGAAAATGGCGACCGGTTTAGAATTTCATCTACCATGACTTTTCTAGCTCTTAAACTGGCAGCCGCATGCGAATATTGATCGTCGGCGCCCTTCCGGATCTCGGTGCGCAATGCGCAGCACACATTGCCAGCCATTGGCCGGGCGCGCGCCTGGATGGTGTTGCCATGCCGGCCCCGCAAGCGGCTGGATGGTCACAATACGACGCCATTCTGGTGGCGCATATGCCGCCGCTGCACGACGGCCTGGCCTGGCTTGCGGGACACAATGCTCCGGCAACCGATTTGCCGCCGCTCATACTGCTGTCGCTTGACAGCGCGGCTACGGGTGCATCCGGACTCGCCGCAATCCGCAGCGGAGCAGCGGATTGTCTGCCCATCGAGCGCCTGCCCGCACATCGCCTTGTCGGTGCGATCAACGACGCAATCCTCGACCGCGCCCGCCTGCGTGACCGCGAGTTGGCGCGCGCCCGCCTCAACCGCCGCTACGCAACGACCAACACTGCGCCTGCGCAACCGGAGGTAGTCGGCATCGCAGCCATCGATGCGCCGGAGATCAACGGCTATCGGGTGCTGCGGCAAATCGGCGAAGGCGGTACTTCACGCGTCTATCTGGCGCAGCGCCTGCCGCGGCTGGGCGTGCCGAACCCCGATCCGCTGCAGATCGTGCTCAAGGTCGTCGATGCACGCACCATACGCGATCCCGCCTTCATCGAACGCTTCATCCGCGAGTACCGCATCATATCCACGGTGCAGAACGACCATGTTGCGCGAATCTACGACCAGGGCGTGACCGATGATCACCTTTACATCGCGATGGAGTATTTCGCGCGTGGCGACTTGAAGAGTCGCATGGGCCGGCAAGGAGAAACACGCCTGTCGCCGCTGCAGTCGATCCGCCTTGCGGCGCAAATCGCGCGCGCGCTTGACGCGATTCATACTGCAGGGGTGATTCATCGCGACCTCAAACCGCATAACATCATGTTCCGCGACGCCAACCGGCTGGCGCTGGTCGATTTCGGACTGGCCAAGCAGGACGGCGAGAAATCGATCACCGTTGCCGCCGGCATTGGCGCAACACCCCTCTACATGAGCCCTGAACAGTGCATCGGGCGCCCGCAGGACGCCCGCAGCGATCTCTATAGCCTGGGCGTCATTCTCTACGAAATGCTGACGGGAACACGCCTCTATGATGGGGACAACCTGGCGGCGATCGCATTCCAGCATGTGCACGCCGAGGTGCCGCGGCTGACGCCAGCGCTGCAGCCGTTCCAGGCCGTGATCGACCGCCTGTTGGCCAAAGACCCTGACGATCGATTTCAGTCGGCACGCGAGCTGTTTGCAAAGATCGCTCTGTGATGCAGGGTGACCATCGCGTTTTCGCGCGGCCCCTGCGTACCAATGGTGCGTTCACGCCACCTGCAAGCCACCGATTGCCCGCCGCTTGATCGCGCAGCAACGTTCGAAGCAGTTTCGCGAACCCCGGTAAAATCCGCCCATGCAGCAATACCACGACCTGATGCGCCATGTGCAAGACACAGGCGTAACCAAGACCGATCGTACCGGTACCGGCACGCGCTCTGTTTTCGGGCACCAGATGCGTTTCGACCTGGCGCGGGGATTTCCGCTGGTCACCACCAAGAAGTTGCACTTGCGCTCGATCATTTACGAACTGTTGTGGTTCCTCAATGGCGAGACCAACATTGGCTACCTGAGGGAGAACGGCGTTTCGATCTGGGATGAATGGGCCGACGCCAATGGTGAACTCGGCCCGGTGTATGGTTCGCAATGGCGTTCCTGGCCCGCACCCGATGGCGCCCACATCGACCAGATCTCGCAGGTGCTGAAAGCCTTGCGCGAAACCCCGGATTCGCGCCGCATGATCGTCTCGGCCTGGAATGTGGGCGAGATCCCGCGCATGAAGCTGCCGCCTTGCCATGCCCTGTTCCAGTTTTATGTGGCACCGGGCACCACGCCGCAGGCACCCGGTCGCCTGTCGTGCCAGCTCTACCAGCGCAGTGCGGATATCTTTTTGGGCGTGCCGTTCAACATCGCCTCCTACGCCCTGCTCACCCACATGGTGGCGCATCAGGTCGGGCTCGACCCGGGCGATTTTGTCTGGACCGGGGGCGACTGCCATTTGTACCTGAATCACCTGGACCAGGCGCGCGAGCAATTGTCGCGCGCCCTGCTGCCGCTGCCCCGCCTGCGGTTTACCCGCAAACCGTCGACCCTGTTCGACTATCGTTATGAAGATATCGAGATTCTCGACTACCAGGCGCATCCGCACATCAAGGCGCCGGTGGCGGTTTAGCACCGAACATCATTAGCGATGCAACTCTCGATGATCGTCGCGATTGCGGCCAACCGCTGCATCGGGCGCGATAACCGCATGCCCTGGCACCTGCCCGCGGACCTCGCACATTTCAAACGCATGACCATGGGCTGCCCTGTGATCATGGGTCGCAAGACTTTCGAATCGATCGTAGCCAGCCTGGGCAAGCCATTGCCCGGGCGCAGCAGCGTAATCGTTACGCGCAATCCGGCTTGCCTTGCCCGGTATGCCGATGGCGCGCTTACCCAAACGCTGCGCGTGGCGGACTCGCCAACCGCTGCAGTGGAGCTTGCGCGCGCCTGTGGCACCGCCGAAGCCTTTGTCATCGGCGGAGCCGAGATCTACAGAGCGACGCTGCCGGCCGCGCAGCGACTGTTGGTTACCGAAATCCACCAGGCGTTTGACGGTGACGCGTTCTTTCCGCCGATTGACGCGGACTCATGGCTCGAAGTTGCGCGTGTGGCGCAGCCGAAAGCCGGCAAGCCCGAAGTCGATTTCGACTTCGTTGAATACAAAAGGAGAACCACATCATGAGCGCAGGCGGCTTTCACGTACATGGCCCGCATGACCACGCGGTCGAACACGCGGCCCAGGATTCGCACCATGCGGACGACGGTTTCGGCGGGCGCCTGGCGGTCGCCACCGCGGTATTGGCAACCGTTGGCGCGCTGTTCTCCTATCAGGGCGGCGCCACGCAAAACAACGCGATGATTTTCAAGAACAACGCCGCGATCAAGAAAACCGAAGCCTCGAACCAGTGGAACTACTACCAGGCCAAGAGCAGTAAACAGAACCTGGCCGAACTCGCCATGGCGCTGCCGGGCGTGGATGTCGAGAAATACAAGAAGGAAGTAGCGCGCTACAAGACCGAGAAGGACGACATCAAGAAGGATGCCGAGAAGCTCGAGGCCGAATCGAAAAAATGGGATGACGAATCCGAAAAGCAGATCCACCTGCACCATCGCTGGGCCCAGGCAATGACCGTGATCCAGGTGGCCATCGCGCTGGCCGCGATCACCTTGATCACCAGGAAGAAATGGATGCAGACCGGCGTCTACATTGCCGCCGCCGCCAGCGCGGTGCTCGCCGCCATGGCGATGTTGCATCTGTGACACGACAGCCTGCGCGCAAGCGCGCCTGAGGCATTTTTTCATCGAATCCGGCAAGGATTCGTCTTACACTTCAGCGCGCGGCCGGATCATCCCGCCGCGCCTTCTTTCGCAGGAGCCGCCGGCCATGAAATTCCGTTTTCCGATCGTCATAATAGATGAAGATTTCCGTTCCGAAAATACCTCGGGCCTGGGCATTCGCGCGCTGGCCGACGCCATCGAGAAGGAAGGCATGGAGATTCTCGGCGCCACCAGCTACGGCGATCTCTCGCAATTCGCCCAGCAGCAGTCGCGCGCCTCGGCTTTCATCCTGTCGATCGACGACGAAGAGTTCACGCCCGGCCCCGAACTCGACCCGGCGGTGCTGAACCTGCGCAAATTCATCGATGAAATCCGCTTCAAGAACGCCGAGATCCCGATCTACCTGTATGGCGAGACCAAAACCTCGAGTCATATTCCGAACGTCATCCTGCGTGAACTTCACGGCTTCATCCACATGTTCGAGGACACGCCGGAATTCGTGGCGCGCCACATCATCCGCGAAGCCAAGAGTTACCTCGACTCGCTACCGCCGCCGTTTTTCCGCGCACTGGTGCACTACGCGCAAGACGGGTCGTACTCCTGGCATTGCCCCGGACATTCGGGTGGCGTGGCCTTTCTTAAATCGCCGATCGGCCAGATGTTCCACCAGTTCTTCGGCGAAAACATGTTGCGTGCAGACGTGTGCAATGCCGTCGAGGAACTGGGCCAGTTGCTCGACCACACCGGCCCGGTGGCAGCGTCCGAGCGCAACGCCGCGCGCATCTTCAACGCCGATCACTGCTTTTTCGTCACCAACGGCACCTCGACCTCGAACAAGATGGTGTGGCATTCCACGGTGGGCCCGGACGATATCGTGGTGGTTGACCGCAACTGCCACAAGTCGATACTGCACTCGATCATCATGACCGGCGCGATTCCCGTATTCCTCACGCCCAAGCGCAATCACCTGGGCATCATCGGCCCGATCCCGCTGGAGGAATTCCGGCCCGAGAATATCCAGAAAAAGATCGACGCCAATCCTTTCGCCAAGGCGGCGCAGGCCAAACATCCCGAGCGCACGCCACGCATCCTGACCATCACCCAATCGACCTACGACGGCATCATCTACAACGTCGAGATGCTCAAGGAGGTTCTGGGCTCCTACATCGACACCCTGCATTTCGACGAAGCCTGGCTACCGCACGCCACCTTCCATGATTTCTACAAGAACATGCATGCCATCGGCCGCGATCGGCCGCGCAGCAAGGAACCGCTGATCTTCGCCACCCATTCGACCCACAAGTTGCTGGCCGGCATTTCGCAGGCCTCGCAGATCCTGGTGCAGGAATCCGAGACCCGCAAGCTCGACCGCCATGTGTTCAACGAGGCTTACCTGATGCACACCTCGACCTCGCCGCAATACGCCATCATCGCCTCGTGCGATGTGGCCGCGGCGATGATGGAACCGCCCGGCGGCACAGCGTTAGTGGAAGAGTCGATCAGCGAAGCGCTGGATTTTCGGCGCGCCATGCGCAAGGTCGACGACGAGTGGGGCAAGGACTGGTGGTTCAAGGTGTGGGGGCCCAGCAACCTGCAGGCCGACGGCATCGGCCGCCAGGAAGACTGGATGCTCAAGACCAACGACAAATGGCACGGTTTCGGCGATCTGGCACCCGGCTTCAACATGCTGGACCCGATCAAGGCCACCATCGTCACGCCGGGGTTGGATGTCGCCGGCAAGTTCGCCAAGACCGGCATCCCCGCCTCGATCGTCACCAAATTCCTGGCCGAACACGGCGTGATCGTGGAGAAAGCAGGCCTCTATTCGTTTTTCATCATGTTCACCATCGGCATCACCAAGGGCCGCTGGAACACGCTGGTTACCGCCTTGCAGCAGTTCAAGGACGACTACGACAAGAACGCGCCCTTGTGGCGCATCCTGCCGGAGTTCTGCCAGGCGCACCCGAAGTACGAGCGCACCGGATTGAAGGACCTGTGCCAGCAGATCCACGAGATGTACAAGGCAGGCGACGTGGCGCGCCTGACCACCGAAATGTATGCCTCCGACATGCTGCCGGCGATGAAGCCATCGGAGGCCTTCGCCATGATGGCGCACCGCGAAATCGACCGGGTCGCCATCGACGACCTCGAGGGCCGCGCCACAAGCGTGCTGCTCACCCCCTACCCACCCGGCATACCGCTCCTGATTCCGGGCGAGCGTTTCAACCGCACGATTGTCGAATACCTGAGATTCGCACGCGGCTTCAACGAGCGCTTTCCTGGCTTCGACACCGACATTCACGGCCTGGTTGAAGAAACCTTCGACAGCCCGAAAACCATGTATTACGTCGATTGCCTGCGCGAAAAATAGGCACCGACAGCCTGAGGATCGGCGTCGCCGTTCGCCTGCGCTTCCAAATAGCGGCCGGAAATTGCTATAATGCGGGGCATGCGGCTGTAGCTCAGTTGGATAGAGTACTTGGCTACGAACCAAGGGGTCGTGGGTTCGATTCCTGCCAGCCGCACCAGTAAATCAAAGGGTTAGCCGCGCAAGCTGCTAGCCCTTTGTCTTACCCCGAAGTCGCCACCGGCTTTCGCCAGGAGATGCAGCGCTTCATGGCGCCGGATCTGGCGGCGCAAACTGTGAAGCAGGCAGCGTTTTGGACCTATCTTGCGAACCTGATGGATGAGTTGTGTGCGCAGGCGGCGCGGCAGTTGCGTGGCGCGGGTGCCGGGCCTGCGTTCCGTATGTAGGCGAGCACAGCCGCGGGCCGCCGCAGGTCTACATTCCGCAGGTGGCGCCGGACACCAACCCCAACAGGGGTAGGGCCCCGCGTACGTGCCGAACACACCGGTGTGCGTCACGAGTCTGCCGCCGCGCCACACATGCAACTGGTAGCCCGGTGGTTCCATGCGAAAGCTGGACGGTCCCTCCGGGTCAAGGTCGAGCGTGACCTGGTGCGCGGGGCTCGGGCCGGTCGAGGCGAAGGTGTTGGCGAAGCGTGCCTGGATGCTGCGATGCAGGTGGCCGCAGACGATGCGTTCGATGTTGCGATGACCGGCCAGAAGCGCTTCGAGGTCGGCGCTGCCTTCGAGCAGGCCGATGCGGTCCATGTGCGCGATGTGCGTGGTGAACGGCGGGTGGTGCATCGCGATCACGGTCGGTGGGGTGTGGTCGAGATGTTCGCGCAACCAGTCCAGGCGCGCCGAATCCAGAATGCCGTGCGATTGCTGTGGCACCACAGTATCGAGCGTCAGCAGGGCCAGGCCGCACAGGTCGATGCGGTACTGGATGAAGGGCAGGACGCCCTGCAGATGCGCATGGGCCGGGAAGGCCGCGCGCATCGCGGCGCGCTCATCGTGGTTGCCGGGCAGCAGGCAGGCTGGCTTGCCCAATTGCCCGATGCCGCGCGCCAGTTGCGCATACTCGTCGGCGCGGCCAAAGTCGGTCAGGTCGCCGGTCAGCAGATAGGCGTCAGGCGCTGGCGACAGGTGCGCGAGTTCGTCAATCGCCTTGCGAAAAAAATCGTTGGCGTCGACGCGCCCGTAGGCGAGCGAGCCGGGCGCGCGCAGGGGCAGGTCGGTGAGCTGGCAAAGAATCATGGCGGCCTCAGGCAGTCGGAGCGAGGAAGGTGGCGGGATCGAGCACGACGCCCACGCGGGTACCGGTCGCGACCATGCGGCGCGCTTCGACGTGCAGCATCTGGCCGTCGTCGAGCGTGATGGAGAGCGTCGAAAGATTGCCAAGGAACATCGCGCTGGAAACCGTGGCGTCGAAGCCGCCGGCGCCGGGCGCGACCAGCGCGATGTGCTCGGGCCGCACCAGCACCTCGCCGTGCGCGGCGTGCACAAGCCGGTTGACCTGGCCGATGAATTCGGCGACGAAGCGGGTCGCGGGTCGTGCGTAGATGTCCTCGGCGCCGCCGATCTGCTCGATGCGGCCCTTCGACAGCACCGCGATGCGGTCGCCCAGGGCCATCGCCTCGGCCTGGTCGTGGGTGACGAATACGGAGGTGACACCGAGGGTGGCGAGCAGGCGCTGCTGGCGCCCAACGCGCCTGCGCTATGCGGTCACAGCGCTGGCGCAGCCCGCTGAGATTTCCGCCGCACCGACGCCGGTTGCGCCGATCCCGCCGGATGCGGCCCCGGCAGAGCCAATGCATCGCCAAGCGGCGCGCTACGTCTGGGCGCTTCTGCTGGCGCGCATCTACGAGGTGCTGCCGCTTACGTGCCCGCAGTGCGGCGGCGCGATGAAGATCATCGCTTTCATCACCGAGACGGTGGTGATGCGGGAGATTCTCGGTCATCTGCGTGAGCCCAAGTCACCGCCGCG
>CAYYFR010000002.1:0-128947 GCA_964470865.1 uncultured Burkholderiales bacterium
CGCCGGCTACATCGGACTGGAGGTCGCAGAGGGCCTGCTAGCACGTGGTCTCGACGTGACAGTAGTCGAGCGGCTCGACGCGCCCATGGGCGCGGCACTCGATGCCGACATGGCCGCCGCTGTCGCAGACGCGATGCGCCGCGCCGGCATCGACCTGCGACTCGGCACCGCAGTGACCGGCTTCACCGTGATCGATGGGCGTGTCACTGCCGTCGAGAGCGCGGCAGGGTCCGTTCTGGCCGACCTGGTGGTCATCGGGCTGGGCGTGCGCGCCAACGCAGAGCTGGCTCGCGCCGCAGGCATCGGCGTGGGCGAGGCCGGCGGCATCATCGTCGACGACCACCTGCGCACCGGCACGCCGCATGTCTGGGCCGCCGGTGACTGCGTGGAGTCCCGCCACCGCATCACCGGACGGGCTGTTGTTTTGGCCCTGGGCACGCATGCCAACAAGCAGGGCCGCGCCGCTGGGACCAACATCGCAGGCGGTGAGGCCAGCTTCGGCGGCGTGCTGGGCACAGCGATCACCAAGTTCCAGCATCTGGAGATCGCTCGCACCGGGCTCACTGAGCGCGAGGCCGCGGCAGCCGGGTTCGATGCCCTGGGCATCACCACCGAAGCGCCGAGTCGGGCGCACTACTACCCGGGCGCGCAGTCGATGCGCATCAAGGTCGTGTTCGAGCGCCGGACCGGCCGATTTCTCGGCGCACAGATCGTCGGCCTGGAGGGTGCGGGCAAACGCATTGATGTGCTGGCTACGGCGCTGTGGACTGGCATGACCGTGCAGGAGATGGGCGGGATGGACCTGTCGTACGCACCGCCGTTCTCGCCGGTCTGGGATCCGGTGCTGCTGGCCGCAGGCAAGGCCGCATCGAAGCTCTGAGCCAGCCGTCTTGAAGGCGAGTTCCGGTCCGGATGGGAAGATCGCGCACCTGAAGGTACTGGAACTCCAGGCGCGGCGCACCCGTAACGCATTTGAGAGGCTATTCCAATGAAGCATGCTGCCGACGAAAACGCAGTGCCCGCGAACACGGCCGCGGGCCGACAGGCCGCGTCGCGGACACGGTTTACCGCTGCCCCCAGCACCAGAACGCCGCTGCGAAAAGCGCTTAGCGCGGCGTATCGGCGCCCCGAAGTCGAGTGCCTGCCGCCCTTGATCGAAGCCGCCACCCTGCCCGCGGACGCGATCGAACGCGCGCAGCGCATCGCACGCGGCCTGGTGGAAGGCCTGCGATCGTCCCGTTCGCAGTCGGGCGTCGAGGCGCTGATCCAGGAGTATTCGCTGTCGTCCGGGGAAGGCGTCGCCCTGATGTGCCTGGCCGAGGCACTGCTGCGCATTCCCGATAGCGCGACGCGCGACGCGCTGATCCGCGACAAGATCGGGCCCGGCGACTGGCGCGCGCACTTCGGGCGCAGCGAATCACTGTTCGTCAACGCGGCCACCTGGGGTCTGGCGGTGACCGGCTCGCTCACCGCCACCGCGAGCGAACGCAGCATGTCTTCCGCCTTGACCCGCCTGATCGGCCTGGGCGGCGAACCGCTGATCCGCAAGGGCGTAGACATGGCGATGCGCATGATGGGCGAACAGTTCGTCACCGGCCAGACCATCACCGAGGCGCTGGTCAACGGCCGACCGATGGAGCAGAGGGGCTTTCGCTACTCCTACGACATGCTGGGCGAGGCGGCCCTCACTGCGGAAGATGCACGGCGTTACTTCGGCGAATACGAGCGCGCGATCCACGCCATCGGCAAGGCGGCCGCAGGCCGCGGCATCTACGAAGGCCCGGGCATTTCGATCAAGCTCTCGGCGCTGCATCCGCGCTATTCGCGTTCGCAGATCGATCGCGTGATGACGGAGTTGCTGCCGCGCGTGAAGACGCTTGCGATGCTGGCGCGCCAATACGACATCGGACTCAACATCGACGCCGAAGAGGCCGATCGGCTCGAAGTCTCGCTCGACCTTCTAGAGGCCCTCTGCTTCGACGCCGATCTGCAGGGCTGGAACGGCATCGGCTTCGTCGTGCAGGCGTACCAGAAGCGTTGCCCCTTCGTGATCGACTGCCTGATCGACCTCGCGCGGCGCAGCGCGCGCCGCCTGATGGTGCGCCTGGTAAAGGGGGCCTATTGGGACAGCGAGATCAAGCGCGCGCAGGTCGACGGGCTGGAGGACTTTCCGGTCTTCACGCGCAAGCTGCATACCGACGTTTCCTACCTGGCCTGCGCACGCAAACTGCTCGCCGCGCCCGACGCGATCTATCCACAATTCGCCACCCACAACGCGCAGACCGTGGCTACGGTCATGCAGATGGCGGGCGGAAATTACTACGCCGGCCAATACGAATTCCAGTGCCTGCACGGCATGGGCGAACCGCTCTATGAACAGGTCGTCGGCCGCGGCAAGCTGGATCGCCCGTGCCGCATCTATGCACCCGTCGGCACGCATGAGACCCTGCTTGCGTATCTGGTGCGGCGGCTGCTCGAGAACGGCGCCAATACGTCGTTCGTCAATCGTATCGGCGACGCCAACGTGTCGATCGATGAGTTGATCGCCGACCCGGTCGGGGTGGCGAGGCTGGCGCGGCCGCTCGGGGCGCCGCACCCGAAGATCGCGCAGCCGCGCGAATTGTTCGGCTTGGTGCGCCTCAATTCCGCCGGAATCGACCTGGCCAACGAAGACCGCCTCTCGGCGTTGTCCGAAGCGTTCGCGGCCGGCGCCGCCACCAACTGGACCGCGGCGCCGCTGGTCGGCCAGCGCACCATCGAGGGTGCGACGCAAGCGGTGCGCAACCCGGCGGATCATCTGGATACGGTCGGCCAGGTGGTCGAATCCTCCCTCGAGGCGATCGCTGCCGCGTTCGAAGAGGCGTCCGCCGCAGCGCCCCGCTGGGCCGCCCTTGCCCCGGCCCTGCGTGCCGCCTGCCTCGAGCGCACCGCGGACCGCATGGAGGCGCACATGTTCGTCCTGATGGGCCTGATCATCCGCGAAGCCGGCAAGTCGGCGGCCAACGCGGTAGCCGAGGTACGCGAGGCGGTAGACTTTTTGCGCTACTACGCGACGGAGATCCGCCGCTGGCCGGCGGCGAACCCGCCGCATGCGCTGGGCGCGGTCGTGTGCATCAGCCCGTGGAACTTTCCGCTGGCGATCTTCACAGGTCAGGTGGCGGCGGCGCTCGCGGCCGGCAATGCCGTGCTCGCCAAGCCCGCCGAGGAGACTCCGCTGATCGCGGCGGAGGCGGTGCGCATGTTGCGCGCAGCCGGCGTGCCAGCCGACGTGGTGCAGTTGCTGCCGGGTGACGGCCGTGTCGGCGCTGCACTGGTGGCCGACGCCAGGGTCGCGGCGGTGCTGTTCACCGGCTCCACCGAAGTCGCGCGCCTGATCCGCCACAGTCTCGCCTCCCGCCTGTCGATCGACGGACGCACCATACCGCTGATCGCCGAGACCGGTGGCATGAATGCGATGATCGTGGATTCTTCCGCGCTGGCCGAGCAAGTGGCAGGCGATGTCATCGCATCGGCATTCGACAGCGCAGGCCAGCGCTGCTCGGCGCTGCGCATCCTCTGCCTGCAGGAAGACGCCGCCGAGCGTGTGCTTGCCATGCTCAAAGGCGCGCTGGCCGAACTGGTGCTCGGCAATCCCGGCGAACTCGCCACCGACGTGGGGCCGGTGATCACCGCAGAGGCGCAGCGCGCAATCGTGGCGCACATCGAGGCGATGCGCCGGCGTGGCCACCGGGTGGAGCAACTCGCGCTGCCTGAAGCAGCGCGCCTGGGCACCTTCGTGCCGCCGACCGTAATCGAGATCGATCGCATCGCCGATGTCGGGCGCGAGGTGTTCGGCCCGGTGCTGCACGTGTTGCGCTACCGGCGCGACGACATCGACCGAATAGTCGATGACATCAACGCCACCGGCTACGGGCTCACCTTCGGCCTGCACACGCGCATCGACGAGACCATCGCCCGGGTGACCTCTCGCATCCGCGCCGGCAACATCTACGTCAATCGCAACACCATCGGCGCGGTGGTCGGCGTGCAGCCGTTCGGCGGGCACGGCATGTCGGGCACCGGGCCGAAGGCGGGCGGGCCGCTGTACCTGCAGCGCCTGGTCCGCGTTGGGGACGGTCTTGTTTCAGCCGCGGGCGGCGATGCCGAAGAAGCGTTGCGCCCCGCACGCGACTTTTGCGCGTGGCTGCGCGCCAACGGCCACGCGGCGGCCAGCCGGCGCGCCCAGCGCTACATCGACCGCTCCCCGCTCGGCACAAAGCGCGAACTGCGCGGACCGGTTGGCGAACGCAATGTCTATTCCCTGCATGCAAAGGGACGCATCGTCGCGCTGCCCGGGACCGAGTTGGGCCTGCTCTTGCAGATTGGTGCGGCGCTCGCGACCGGCAATCAGGTCGTACTGGAACACCGGGCGACTGGTGCGAGCGCACTCGCAACGCTGCCCGCCTCGGTAGCATCCCGCATCGTGCGCGCTGCGGACTGGCCAAGCGCAGGCCCGATCGCCTGCATCCTCTTCGAGGGCGATGCCGCGACCCTTCGCGCGCTCGACAAAAGGGCCGCCCGGCTGCCGGGCGCGATCGTGCCGGTCCATGCATCAACCGCAGAGGAACTCGCACGCGGTGACACGGATTACCCGCTGGAGTGGTTGGTCGAAGAACGTTCGATCAGCACCAATACGGCAGCGGCAGGCGGCAATGCCAGCTTGATGAGCATCGGTTAAGGGAAGCACGATGGGCGCGGCGTTTTCCGGCCCTGAGGGCCCGCAGGCAGCGTGGCCGGAATCAGCGCCGCCACGACGCCCAGGCTCATCCACAGGTTCTGCCGGATGGTGCGGCTGGCCTGGCGCGACAGGCCGACTGCAAACGGCAGCTGGCCAGGGTCGTCAGCCATCAAGGCGACATCGGCCGTTTCCAGCGCCATGTCGGAGCCGCATGCGCGGGCCACCGCAGCGTGGATCAACCCACCAACGTCGCAGGTCATCAGCCCGAAATCACCACAGCCTTGCGCAGTAAATTCAAGACCATCGGTGGCGCAAAGTCGTTGACACGTTCCGGCGGAGGGCTGCTAGCTGAACTTCGCCCAACAACAGGCGCTGAAAAGGTTCTATTCGGTAGCGAACAGACGGTGAATGCGATTGACTTTAAAAGGAAAAGGCAAACCGCCGCCGCCAGTCAGCAACAGAAGCATAAATTCATTCATGCGTTGAAAGGAGTTTTGTCATGAAACTCATGAACCTTCGCAACACCCTGAACGCGGCCGCTTTCGCAGGCGCAATGATCGTTGCAACAACCGTACCGGCCGCGCCCGCCGTGCAGTCGGTCACACTGCCGCAGCGCATTGCCGCTGCAGAACTCAAACGCATGCTGCTGGACTTACCCGGTACGTTCGAGATCGTGGATGTCCGGCCGCCGGCCGCGTATGCGGACTTCAGCCTGCCCGGCTCGATCAATGCGAGTATCGCGGATGTAATCGCCAACCCGGCTTATCTCAAAGGCATAGTTCCTTTGATAATCGTGGATCGCGACGGCTCACTGGCAATGGCTGTGGGCGGCATTCTCTCCCAGAAGACTCAGCGGTCCATCAGGGTGCTGCATGGCGGATTGGAAGCCTACTGGAGCGATTCGGCGGCGCTCCAGCCGCCGGTTGCGCCGGCTCCGGCTTCGGTTCACGCCGTGAAACCCGCCGCTTCAGGGCCGGCAAACGCGAGGCCGGCAGCTCCGGCCTCGGCGCCTGCCGGCCGGGAAACACCTGCCAAGAAGAGCGCGGGTTGCTAGTCATGACAACCGAAACCGACAATCCTCATGGCGAGCCCAAACCCTACGCGAATCCCTACCTCGTGGGGGTTCTGCTTGGGCTCGTGCTGCTGGCCTCATTTGCAATACTTGGCGCCGGGCTGAGCGCGTCGGGCGGCATTGCGCGCTTCGGTGCTGCGCTCTCCATGAGCGTCGCGCCGGCTCACACGCTCGGCAGTGAGTATTTCGGCAAATGGGGCGAGAATCCGTTGCACTACTACGTCGTCTTCATGTTTGTGGGCACCTTTGTCGGAGGGCTATTCTCGGCCCTCCTGGCGCGCCGGGCACGGATTCAGGTCGAACGCGGCGCCGCTTCATCCGTGGGGCGCCGACTCGGTTACGCCCTTGTCGGCGGCATTTTTGTCGGTTTCGCCAGCCGCCTGGCCCAGGGTTGCACCTCCGGTCAGGGACTCACTGGCGGCGCGCTGCTGCTCTCCGGCAGCCTCGTGTTTCTGGTTTGCCTCTTTGCCAGCGGCTACGCCGCGTCCTGGTTTGTAAGGAAGCAATGGCATGATTAATACCCTCTATGGCCTCGATACGCTCGGCACGCCACAGGCTTTTCTTCTGGCCCTGCTGATCGGTATCGGCTTCGGTTTTGCACTCGAGCGGGCCGGCTTCAGCAGTTCGCGCCGTTTGGCCGGCGTCTTTTACTTCACCGACATGGCCGTGGTGAAGGTGATGTTTTCCGCGCTCATCACCGCGATGCTGGGACTGTCGTATCTGGTGGGTTTCGGCTGGATCCAGTTCGATCAGATCTTCCTAATGCCCACCATCTACGGCGCCCAAATCGTAGGGGGGCTGCTGTTCGGCGTCGGTTTTGTGATGGGAGCCTGGTGCCCAGGCACGGCAGCGGTGGGCCTGGCCGCAGGCCGGATCGACGCGCTCGTATTCCTGCTTGGCGTGGTGGGCGGCAGCATCCTGTTCAATGAATCCTTCTCCGTGATCCTTCCGCTGTACACGGCCGGGGACTATGGCACGCAAATGGCCTATGCCTCCGTGGGCATGTCGCGCAACGGATTCATCCTCGCCTTCACGCTGGTAGCGGTGGCCGCTTTCTGGTTGTCCGAGTGGGCCGAGAAAGTGCGCACGGGCCGCGCGCCGTACAGGGGTTCGTCTTTTCTAACGGCCTTCAGCCTTGCCCTCGTGGCGCTGGCCGCCGGTTTGTTCGTACTAGGCCCTGACCCAACAGAGGCTGCTGCGAAGTCCGCTGCCACCGCAACCCCCGTCGGCGAGAAGGCGCTGATGGCGAAGGTTGAGCAGGGCCTGGACCATATTGAGCCCGAAGATATTGCCGACCGCCTGATGGCCGGTGAGCCGGATCTGCTGCTCGTTGACGTGCGGCCAGCGGCGGAGTTCAACGCTTTCCACATTCGCGGCGCCCTCAACGTGCCGCTCGCCGAATTGGCGAAGACTCTTCAACCCCACAAGAACCGGGGTCAGATCGTTCTTTATTCCAACGGGATGACCCATCCCGCGCAGGCGCGCGATTCCCTCCAGCGCCAGGGCTTCGGCAACGTCTACCTGATGTCGGACGGCCTGGTGGGCTTCCGCGATTGTTGCCTCAAGCCCGTCTCCTTACGCCATGAGCCGTTGACGACGATTGAGGCCGCGCGGGTCAACGCCTGGCGCGCCTTCTTCGAGGGGACTGCCGTTTCGGGTTCCGATGTCGCCACCGCGCCCGTACATTCCGCCATGCCTCGGGTAGTCGAGACCCATCAGTTTGCGGCCATGATCGGCGTGCCGGGTCTCAAGGTCATCGACCTGCGGCCCCAAGCGGAATACAACACTGCGCACATTCCGGGCTCGATCAGTCTCAATCTCGAGAGTTTTCGCGGCAACATCGCAGGCGTGCCGTCCATGCTCCTGCCACCCACCATGCTCGCCGCCCAGTTCTCGCTCCTGGGCTTACGGGCCTCCGACAGCGTCGTCATTGTTTCCGGCGACAAGTTGTATGACACCACTTTGGCCGGCATGGCGTTCGAGCGGATGGGGCACATGAACTATGCAGTCATGAACGGAGGGTTCGCCAAGTGGATGCAGGAAGGCCGGCCCACGGACGCCGCGTTGCCCGTCGTAACCAACTCGAAATACCCGCTGAAAACGAACGCAGATGACTTCACGGTGGATTTCCAGGCTGTAGTCGCCCAACTCGGCAAGCCGGGCGCCGTGATTATTGACGTCCGGCCGACGGACTACTACACGGGCAAGAAATCCGACGAAGCTCGTGCCGGCCACATCCCCGGGGCGATCAGTCGCCCTTTCACCGAGGATCTGGTGTCAGGTTCGAGCAAAGTCGTCTCGTTCAGGCCGTCCACAGCCTTGGCCGCAGCATATGGTCGGATCATTCCCTCCAAAGATACGTTGGTCATCGTGCACTGCCGTACAGGACATCAGGCCAGCCAGACCTACTTTGTACTGAAGCGCCTGCTGGGGTATTCGAATGTCCGATGGTACGACGCCGGTTGGACCGAATGGGCTGCCCGTCCAGAACTTCCGATCGTAAGCGAAACGTCAGACATCAAGAGCAAGCAATGAAATGCATTGCGGATGCCGGCAAACTCCCCGGTGTACGGGTGAAGCCGAGACGATCCTGCTTCACCTTGCAGCAAGCACGCAAACAAAGAGGCGCCGCCCGAGCAGCGAATCGCTGCTGGGCGGTTTTCTACGCGCGACGGGGGGCCGCGCCTGGCATGCCGATGGCGATTTCTATCGCATCGGCAAGGGCAAGCGGGTCAGCCGCCCATATCTCGATCGCGACGTCGTGCGTCAGCCGCTGCAGGAACAAGTAAACGAACCGAGGCGGATGCGGCGCGCGCCGCGTTAAACCATGAAGCAGTTCGACAACTCGAGGATGTCTTCGGCCGCGAGCTTCATTTGCTTGCCCTTGACCTGCCAGGTGCCCATTACGCCGTTCAGCTTCGACAGGTCCTCCTGCGCTTGCGGCGCAGTAACCCGGTAGAACTCGGCGCTGGCCATTACCGTTTTCAGGTCGGGAATCGCGCTTTCCGCATCCAGCATCAACACATGCGCGTCTTTCCTGGTCGACGGGTTCATGTCGTAGGCCGGCGCGAGACGCAGTCCCCGAGCCGTCCAGAGGAAACCGTGGTTGCGCAGGTGGTCGTCCCGGTTGGCCGTGGCCACATTGAAGAGGGCACGTCGGAAGATCTCGCGCAAATCGTCGACGATATGCGCGGGATCCCCGCGAGAGGCAATCACCTCGGCCAAATCCAGGTAGGAGGCACCTTCGCTCTCGGCGCGATCGAGCAATGCCATCGCCGAGATGAAAAAGCGGCGGCGGCCGCCGGCGCGGTCAAAGCGCAGCGTAACAAAGGTGTGATACCCGGTACCGATGCGTTCCAGGTGGGCCGGAGAGACTGCGAGGCCGAATTCCCGGGCCAGATCGTGCATCAGCATCTCGCGCAAGGCCCAGTCATGCTCGTCGTCGTGCGCGGGAAATTTCGCGATGTAAAGGTTGCTCTGGCTATCCTGCAGATTGGCCTTCGGGCGCGCGCCGCCCAGAGAGGCGCCTGGCGCCACCAGGACGCGGAGCCATTGCTGGAGCAATTCCATGTCGTCGACCTTTTTGCGCGTCAACTCACAGGCGACCTGTTGCAGTTCGCCGATGCGAGTTATCGCCGGCGCCGACAGCGCCTCGTTGGCCAGGCAGTCCGCCGCGTTGAACACAGGCGCCTTGCCCTTCTTCAGGCTGACGTTTCCTTGCAAGGGGCTAAAGCGCAGCGCGCCCATGCGCGTGATGTCCTGGACGCCGAGGAAATATTCCCACGTGGTCAGGTTGCGCGGAGAGCGCGCCTGCCGCTTGGCTTCCACCTGCTCGCGGCGCTTCATCAGCACCTGGCCCCAGCGGTCGGGGCAACTGTCCATGAACACGCCGAAGTTGGATTCGGTCGGATAGAAGTTGCCTTCCGCCAGCACGAGCTGCGGGTCGAGTGAAAAGGCCTGCGGGTGCTTGAGCCACTGCGGCGAATATTCGAAGCGCACCGTGTCGCGGCCGACGCGATGCAGGCGGCCCAGATGCATGACATCCCCGAGAGTGCCATCATCGAGCCAGACTTCCAGTGCGTCGGGCATGCCGACCGGCGCCGCCGGCGGCGGAGCCTTTTTCCTGGCCAAACTCATCATTGCTCTGCGGAAACCGGAGACTTGCGCCTTGGTGCGCGCTTGGGCACGCCCGCCCCGAGTTCCGCGTCCTGTAGCCGCCTGCCGACCGGGTCATCTGCCAGCAGCTTCTCCAGCTCGTTGGCCATGCCGAGAACCGCCAGCACTCGCAAGTAGGTGCCCAGCGTCACCGACGCATCGCCTTGCTCCACCTTGTTGATGGTCGGCCGAGATACGCCAGAGCGGGCCGCCACGTCGGTGACTGCAAACCGCCGGCGCAGGCGCGCATCGCGCAGGCGCTGCCCAAACAAGGTCAACATGCGCGCTTGAGCGGGATAAATGATCGGTGCAGGAGAAGGCATAAAGGAAATTATTCTATACAATTTTCCAGTATTTTATCAATAATGGTTTCCTTTTACTTTTCATATTCGTGATTTGCAGGGCTTTTTTCCAGATTTTTAAAGGAATTCATTATTGCCATAAGGTAGACATTTTGATAATAATCGATTCCTGTAGGTGAGTCGGCTGTGAGCCAGACCGAGCACAGCCTTTGGCGATGGCAGTAAGCAAGCCATCGTGACGAACACCCTGGCTTCCCACCACCATGCCGGCACAACTCAAACCGGGATTCCATCAAGTCGGAACAAACACCGCCGCGCTGACGTTGAAGTATCTGGCCAGTCTTCCCGCCAAGGTCGCACTGATCTTGCGCTTGCCGGCCAGGATTGCGGAAAGATTGCCCTGCGGCAGGACCTCCGCCAGATCGCCCTGTTTCAGACCTCGCGATTCGATCAAGCTGCGCAGGACCTCCTTGGGTTCCGCCGCTTCGATCGCGTAGTCGCTGGCGTCAAAGCCCGCCACCAATTCGCCGACAAGATCAAGCAGACCGGCCAATGCGTGATCAGGCTTGTCGCCGACGACGTCCAGCAGGCAATTCATCAGCGTCACCGTTCGGTCGTACTCTTCCTCGGACCGGATCGGGCGCAGATGCGCAACACGATCAAACGCTGCCCAGGTCGATTGCAACGCCTTGATATCGACAAATGCAGTAGCGGACGTCATTCTCAAACCTTTCCCTTTCGGTACAACTTGCACCATTCATCATATTCCCGGTACGTCATCACCCATCGTACGAATATCTTGCCGTCCCGATAACGAACGACGGCAACGACTCGGTAGTTGTTGCCGCCCACCGCCGACGTCGAACACAGTGGTTGGCGGGACATAGTCCGCGCTGCCAAAGTTTTGGCGCAGGTCGGCAAAATCGGCGAAACGCGAATGCTCGGCAACGGTGTGCCAGTTGCGCAAAGGCTGCTCGGCCTCCGGATACTTGTCCTAAAACTGGCGACGCATGTTTAGCAAAATAACGTGCATACATTGAATATATCAAAATGATATATTTCTTGCCATGAACCAGCCGCAAGCGCAGACAACCAACCACCTCTCGTAAAATGCGCAATCCATGTTGCGCCCCGTAACCGATCGCGTCGCCCCCCTGCTGACTCCGCACGGGCAGGTGCTCCCAACCGACGACCCCGACGCAGCGCCGCTGGCAGCCGATCTGCGTGAGCGCCTGATAGATGCGTTCTCGAATGGCTCGGGCCATGGGCTTCTCCAGCTAGGTGCGTCCGAGGTCGGCACCAGCCTGCCAGGCGATTGGGGCTGGTGGCGCGATTTCGCGATGCGCTTTGTCACCAATTTGTGCGCCGCGACCGATGAAGACCGGATCGTCGTCCCCGTGCCGGACGAGCCCTCGCTGGATACCCTGATCGCCGGCGCGCCACCCATGCGCGGCGCCGAATATCTGACCCGGGACGTAGTTGTCGCGTTGTGGGCGGCCATGGAGGCTGCCGTTCGCACGCGCCTCAAGGCTTCGGGAGATTCACTCGAGGCGTTTCTCAAAGCACGCAATCCGGCGTGGAACCAGGTCGGCCGGGTGCACTTCAACCTCGCGGAGAACCGCAAGGACGCCGACGCACCCTTCGCCTTTCTCGCCACCTACACCACCGGGCTCTCGAACCACGGCCGTGCACAGCACCTGCCGCTGTCGCGCGCGCTCGAAGAGTTTTCCGGCAGCCGCGATCGCGCGCGCCTGTTGTCGCTGCTGTCACCGGTACAGCGTGCGGCCGAGTCGTGCGTGTGGCTCAAGGAAATGGTGACCGCAGGGGACGTCTATCATCCGCTACGCTGGAGCGGATCCGACGCTTGGCGTTTTCTCTCGGACGTGCCAACGCTGCAGGCCGCCGGCATCATCGTGCGCATGCCGGGTACCTGGCCGGGTGGACGACCGTCGCGCCCGTCGATCGGCGCCACCGTCGGCAGCGCACCGCCCTCGATGCTGGGTCAAGACGCACTACTCGATTTCCACATGAAATTGAGTCTCGATGGCGAGAGCCTGAGCACCGCTGAGATCAGGAAACTCCTGGCCGGCGCCGACGGCCTGCAACTCATAAGGGGCCGCTGGGTGGAAGTCGATCGCCAGCGCCTTGAGCGCATGCTGGCGCGCTTCGAGTCGATCGGCAAGGCGGCAGCCGACGGCCTGCCGTTCGCCGAAGCCATGCGCCTGCTCGCAGGCGCGTCGCTTGCCGCCCCCATCGATGAAGCCGATGTCGACTGGTCGCAAGTGGCTGCGGGTCCGTGGCTGGCTGATACGCTCAAGGGACTTCGCGACCCCGAAGGACTCGCTCGTGTCCACCCCGGGCCAGCGCTCAACGCGACCTTGCGCCCGTATCAAGAAGCCGGCGTGCGCTGGCTATACCTGCTGCATCGCCTGGGGCTGGGGGCATGCCTGGCCGACGACATGGGCCTGGGCAAGACCATCCAGGTCCTGGCACTGTTGTTGGTGTTGAAGCGCGAGAGCACGATGAGCGGTCCCAACCTGCTGGTGGCACCGGCATCGCTGCTCGCCAACTGGGCTGCCGAAGCAGAGCGTTTCGCGCCAGGTCTCAAGGTCCTGGTCGCACATCCATCAGCATTACCGGCCGCCGACATGCGCGCCCTCGACGCACCGCGCTTGAACCAATTCGACCTGGTGATCACAAGCTATGGTTCGCTGCTGCGCGCGGGCGCACTTTCGGAAATGCGCTGGCAGGTCGCTGTCATCGATGAAGCCCAGGCGATCAAGAACCCTGGTGCCAAGCAGACACGGCTGGTGAAAAAACTCCAGGCCCGCACGCGCATCGCGTTGACCGGCACGCCAGTGGAAAACCGCCTTTCCGACCTGTGGTCTATTTTCGATTTCACCCATCCGGGCCTGCTCGGAACCGGCAAGGTGTTCACCGATTTCTCCAAGCGCCTGACGCAGCGCGGCCAGTTCGGCCCTTTACGCGCCCTGGTGCGCCCCTACATCCTGCGTCGCCTCAAGACCGACAAGAAAGTCATAGCCGACCTGCCCGACAAGACCGAGGTCACGGCCTGGTGCCACCTGAGCCCGATCCAGGCTGCCTTGTATCAGCAGGCAGTCGACAGCATGGCCGCTGAACTCGAAGACGCCGAAGGCATCGGCCGCCGTGGACTGGTGCTCTCCTACCTGATGCGCTTCAAGCAGATCTGCAACCACCCGTCGCAATGGCTGGGCGACGCGGCATGGCGCCCTGAAGACAGCGGAAAGTTCGCGCGCCTGGCCGAATTGGCCGAAGTGGTCGCTTCGCGCCAGGAGAAACTGCTGGTGTTCACCCAGTTCCGCGAGACCACCGCACCGCTGGCCGCTTTCCTGGGCACGGTGTTCGGCCGCAGTGGATTGGTATTGGACGGAAGCACGCCGGTGGCCAGGCGGCGCGAGCGGGTCAAACAGTTTCAGGAGGACGAATTGACGCCTTTCTTCGTGCTCTCGCTCAAGGCCGGCGGCGCGGGCTTGAACCTGACCGCGGCCTCGCATGTGATCCACTTCGACCGCTGGTGGAACCCCGCAGTGGAAAACCAGGCTACCGACCGCGCGTATCGCATCGGCCAGAAAAAGAACGTGCTGGTGCACAAGTTCACCTGCCGCGGCACCATCGAAGACCGCATCGATCGCCTGATCGAATCGAAACAGAAACTGGTTAAGGATGTGCTTGAATCCGGGGCCGAGGTACTGCTCACTGAAATGGGCGACCGCGAATTGCTGGACCTGGTGAGGCTGGACATTCATACCGCAACCGAAAGCTGATCGGGAGGACAGATCACAATGAGTTTCTACGCATGGAAACCCTATACACCGGTGGCAGCGAGGCGCGCACAGGCCGAAAAGGCCGCCGCGAAAGTCGCCAAGGCCGGCGCCTCATTGACACCGGTTCGCGCCAGCGGAAACCGGATCGCCAGCACGTTCTGGGGCCGCGCCTGGTGCGACAACCTGGAACGCTACAGCGATTTCTCCAACCGCCTGCCGCGCGGGCGCACTTACTTGCGCAACGGCTCGGTCATCGATCTGAAAATCGAGGACGGCGAAGTCAAGGCGCAGGTCGCCGGATCGAGCCTCTACAAGACCGTGGTCAAGGTCGCCGCCGTGCCGCAAACCCGGTGGCGCGAGATCAGCGCGGAATGCGCGGGGTCCATCGACTCGGTCGTCGAGTTGCTGCGCGGAAAGCTTTCGCAAGTGGTGATGGCGCGCATCTGCAAACCCGGCACCGGCCTTTTTCCCGCGCCTGAGGAAATCAGTTTTGATTGCAGTTGTCCGGATTGGGCGTCGATGTGCAAGCACGTTGCAGCGGTGTTGTACGGGATCGGCGTGCGGCTAGACGAGCAGCCGGAACTGCTGTTTCGCCTGCGCAATGTGGATGTGGCGGATCTGGTCGCCCAGGCAAGTGCCGGATTGACGCCGCGTCAAAAACGCCCGGCGCCCGCTCGCGTTCTCGACGACGCGCAACTGGCCGATGTGTTCGGGATCGAAATCGCGGCCGGATCGACGCAGACTTTCGCTGAAACGCCGCGCAAGAAAGCCTCAGCGAAGAAGCCGAAGAAGAACGTAACAGGTGCCGTCGGGGTGCCTGCTCGAAAAGCCCGGGCCTCGCCGACTCTGGCTGAAGCAGGCAAAACGCCGTTGACCAGGGCCTCAAAAACACGGTCGAAAGTGGACGCAAGGTCCAAGGCGCTCACTTCCCGTACGCCTCCCCAGCGAGGCAAGAAAACATCCACCAAACCATCCGCGGCACCGCGCAAGAACGTCGCGCGAAAAGCCGTGGCGACGGGCTCACGCGCTACTGCGAAACCTGCACAACCGCCAATCCGCCGAAGCAGGCCGCCGTGAACTCCGCGACTCATTGATCGACCCGGACACCGAAGCATCCAGAGAAATCCCGACGTTAGCCCAAGGTCGCCACCATCTCGATTTTTGGCGCAACCGACTGCACAAGTTTCTGAATGCCATGGCCGGGATTGGCTTGGCGATGTGAGACAAGAAGTCCCAGCTTTTCAGAAGGCCGATATCCTTGGTAATTGACGACCGCTTGCGCTGCAGACGATGCGTCAGTTCATTGATTGTCTTCGGTTGATGCATCACTTCCAGCATCAATCGGCGACGCGCCTCCGACGGGACGGTGAACATCCGTTGCGGTTCCTCGAAAGACAGCGTTACCTTGCCATTGAAGGGCTGACCTCGATCGGCGCGGCTAGCAGCCTGTCGGACTAAAAAAACCTGCGACGTCATCGGTACGAATAACCACCCAATCACAATCGCCCCGTGCGGGTCAAAACTCAAACCCCGCGTATTACCCAGAAGTTACCCGGAAAAAGAAAAAGGCCGCTCGAAGGCGACCTAACTCTTTGATTTACTTGGCGTCCCCACGGGGATTCGAACCCCGGTACTCACCGTGAAAGGGTGATGTCCTAGGCCTCTAGACGATGGGGACCCGGACTAACCGTACTGCAAGCGTTTTGGTGGAGGTAAGCGGGATCGAACCGCTGACCTCTTGCATGCCATGCAAGCGCTCTCCCAGCTGAGCTATACCCCCCAACGCAGTCGAATATTATAACCAGAAGAGGACACATCGTGCAAATCCGCCTTGGATGGAAAAAAGCGAGCGGCCACGCCACGGTCTAAAGCATCAGTAAAGTGCGGCGCGCGCCGGGTCCGCCCTTCACCGATGGCACGCCCTACTCGATCGGCCTGGTGTGTCTGGAGGAAGGCGTGCACATGCTCTCGCGCCTGTTCGCCGAGCCAGGGCCGGTGGCCTTCGATGCACCCGCCACGCTCGATTTCCGCATATTGGAAACCGGGCAGTTGCTTCCGGTATTCAAGGTTGGTGCGGCATGAGCCGGGGTGGACCGCTGGCCCGCATCCGCGTGCTCGATGCCACGCGCGCCCTGGCCGGCCCGTTTTGCACCATGAACCTGGGCGACCTGGGCGCCGACGTCATCAAACTGGAAATGCCGGGTGCGGGCGACGAGACGCGCTACCGGGGCCCGCCCTTTGCCGCCGATACCTGGCCCACGCTGATCGGCTGCAACCGCACCATGCGCTTGGTCGCAATCCACCTGCACACCGCGGAAGGCCGCGCCACCTGCCTGGCGCTGGCAGGCAAATGCGCTGTCTTCGTCGAGAAATTCCCCCCGGCACCGTCAGGCGTTTCGGCATCGACCACGCCTCCATGCGCGCGGTGCGCCCGGACATCATTTACTGCGCCATCAGCGGTTACGGCAACGGCCACCCATTGATGGCGCCCTACGAGAGCTTTCGTACCGCCGACCGCGAGATCGTCATCGCCGTCACCGACTACAAGACCTGGACCAGCTTCTGCGCCCTGCCGGAATGCGCCGCGCTCGCCGCGGCCCCCCGCTTCGCCACCTCGCGAGCTCGCGTGGCGAGCCGCTTCAAGTCGCCGCAGCAATGCTCCGGCGCTTGCGGCATCATGGCGCCATGTCAGCCACTAGCCAAACCGGCAAGTCTCCCCGCGTTGTAATCCTCGGCTGCGGCTTCGGCGGCCTGTTCGCCGCCCGCGCCCTTGCCCGCGTGCCGGTCGCGGTGACCCTGATCGACCGCACCAATCATCACCTGTTCCAGCCTCTGCTCTACCAGGTGGCAACCGCCGGCCTGTCGGCACCGGCGGTTGCCGCGCCGATCCGCAATATTCTGGCGCGCCAGGACAACGTCACCGTGATCTACGGCGAGGCCCAGCACATCGACCGCGAACGCCGTGCCGTCGTGCTCGATGGCGGCGATGAAGTTCTATACGATCATCTCGTGCTCGCCACCGGCGTGACCAACAGCTATTTCGGCAACGACGCCTGGGCGGCGCACGCGCCCAGTCTCAAGACGCTCGACGATGCCTACGAAATCCGGCGTCGCGTGCTGCTCGCCTTCGAACACGCCGAGCGCGAAACAGACCCGGTCAAGCGTGCCGCCTGGCTCACCTTTGCCGTCATTGGCGCCGGCGCCACCGGTGTCGAACTGGCCGGTGCCTGCGCTGAAATCGCACGCCACACATTGCGCGGCGAGTTCCGCCGCTTCGACCCGCGCAATGCGCGCATAGTGCTCATCGAAGGCAGCGAACGGGTTTTGCCCGGTTACCCGGCCGGGCTGTCCGAGCGCGCGCGCCTGCAGCTTGAGCGTCTCGGCGTCACGGTGTGGCTCGGCCGGCGCGTCACCGGCATCGATGCCGAGGGCGTGCAAATGGGTGAAGAACGTCTCGCCGCACGCACCATGGTGTGGGCCGCGGGTGTGGCCGCCTCACCGCTGGGTACAAGGCTGGACGTGCCGCTCGACCGCGCCGGCCGGGTGGTTGTCAACAACGATCTATCGGTTCCGGGCTATCCCGACATCAGCGTCATCGGTGATCTTGCCGCACTGCCCTGGCACGAACCGCCGGTGCCCGGTGTGGCGCCTGCCGCCAAGCAAATGGGCCGTCACGCCGCTCTCAACATCGCGCGGCGTCAGAAGGGTGAAGCGCCCGAGCCGTTTGCCTATCGCGACTACGGCATGCTGGCTACCATCGGGCGTAACTCCGCGGTGGCCCTGTTCGGCCGACTTCAAATTTCAGGCTACCTGGCCTGGCTGTTGTGGCTTACGGCGCACATCTTCTTTCTGATCGGCTTTCGCAATCGCCTGGTGGTAATGATCGACTGGGCCTGGGCCTACTGGACCTTCGAGCGCAATGCCCGCATCGTCACCGGCAGCGACCGCGCCGGCGGACAGACAAGCCACAGCCCGCCTGCGGCCCCGCCGCCAGGGCCGCCGCGCGGACCCTGATTGCGCCGGCATTGGGCGCGTGCGGCACGCACCCAATGCCGCGTCCATGACCTACGCGACGTATTTCGAAACCTCGATCAGGTTATGGTCCGGATCGCGGAAATAGACCGACATGATCGGCCCCAGCGCGCCGCTGCGCTCGCCCGGCCCGTCTTCGATGGCCACGCCGCAGGCAGCCAGGTGCGTGACGACATCCGCGATCGGTGTGCTGACAATGAAACACAGGTCGGCCGAGCCCGGCATCGGGCATGCGGCATTCGGCTTGAATGGCGCTTCCGCCGGATGCAGGTTGATCTTCGACTGGCCGAACGCCATCGCCTTGCGGCCGACGCCGAAGCTCAGGGTGCGCATGCCCATCACCTTCTCGTAGAACGCGATGGTGGCGCCCATCTTAGCGACGGTGAGCACCAGGTGGTCGAGGCGTTCGACTTTCACCGTCTTCTCCCGTCTACGAGTACTTGCCCAGGCGCTCCTGCACCCGCTCGCGGCCGAACAGTTCAAGCACCGCGTCGAGCGAGGGGGTCTGTGTCGTGCCGGCCACGATCACGCGCACAGGCATGGCCAGTTGCGGCATCTTCACGCCGAATCGAGTGAGCGTCGCCTTGATCTCGGTGCTGATAGCGGCCCTCTTCCAAACCGCGCCGGCTAGCCGCTTGTGCAGTTCGGCAATCAGGGGCCGCGTCGCGGCTGTCACATGTACTGCAAGCAATTCTTCGGCCGGTGCATGCTGGCGATAGAAAAGCATCGCGGCATCCGCGATCTCGTGCAGGGTGTTGGCGCGGTCCTTCACCAGGGCGATCACCGGCGCCAGCGCGGGGCCGCCGGCCACCACTCCGTCGCGCTCCCGGATCAGCGGCTCGACCAGTACGGCCAGCCGCGCGCTGTCGGCTTCCTTGATGTACTCGTGGTTGAGCCAGGTCAGCTTGGCCAGGTCGAACTGGGCCGCCGAGCGGCTGACGCTGGCCAGTTCGAACCATTCGATGAATTTTTCGCGCGGAAATTTTTCGGCATCGCCATGGCTCCAGCCAAGCCGCGCCAGGTAGTTGAACAAGGCTTCCGGCAAATAGCCGTCGGCCGGATACTGCATCACGCTGACCGCACCATGACGCTTGGAAAGCTTTTCGCCATCCGGCCCGAGGATGGTCGGCAGGTGCGCGAACTGCGGCACCGGCGCACCGAGTGCGCGGTAGATGTTGATTTGGCGTGGCGTGTTGTTGACATGATCGTCACCGCGCACCACATGGGTGATGGCCATGTCGAGATCATCGATCACCACCGCGAAGTTGTAGGTGGGCACCAGATCGCCGCGCGCGATCACCAGGTCGTCGAGTTCTGTATTGCTGATGCTGATGTCGCCCTTGACCAGGTCATGCCAGGCCACATCCCCGGTATCGGGGTTGCGAAAACGGATGACCGGCGCAACGCCGGGCGGCGGCACCTTGCCCGCCGCATTCTCCGGGCGCCAGCGGCCGTCGTAGCGCGGCTTAAGGTTGTGCGCGCGCTGCTCCTCGCGCAGGGCATCAAGCTCTTCACGGCTGGCGTAACAGCGGTAAGCGCGGCCGTCGGCCAGCATCAGCGCAAGCACTTCCCGGTAGCGCGCCAGGCGCGCGGTCTGGCGCACTGGCCCCTCGTCGTAGTCCAGGCCCAGCCAGGCCATGCTTTCAACAATGACCTGCACCGCTTCTTCGGTGGAGCGCTGCAGATCCGTATCCTCGATGCGCAACACGAACTTGCCGCCGTGATGGCGCGCATAGGCCCATGAAAAGAGCGCCGCGCGGGCATTGCCCAAATGCAGAAAACCGGTCGGGCTGGGAGCAAAGCGGGTGCGAACCTGCGCCATGAAGCTGTTCTGCAAAAGGAGACAAGCCAGCGATTGTAGCTGCTAAGGAAATACCGAATCAGCCCGTAGGTGCAAGAAAACCGCGTTTGCAAGCGCTTGAATCGAAACGTGCTGCCGATCGATGGCCTGAATTGCAGGGCCTTTCTCAGCATTTCCCCCAGCATTTTCCGCAAGGTATGGCGCAGCTTTTTGCTACAATTACCAACTCTCTTCGGGCGGTTAACTCAGCGGTAGAGTGCCACCTTCACACGGTGGAAGTCACTGGTTCGATCCCAGTACCGCCCACCAGGAACACGTTTCAAGAAACATCAGGTGGTATCAAAGAAGCCCGCTCTCCTTTTTAGGACGGCGGGTTTTTTGTTCCCTGACGTATCAGAACGCTCACACTCACGCCCTCGCTCCCACACCCGGCAGCACGTCCTTCATGTCGGCGCGCAGTTGCTCCGACTCCAGCGCCTGCTTGCTCATGGCGCTATGCGCACTGAGCGCGTCCATCACCGCGTTCATGATCTCGCTGGCCGGGTCGGGTTCAACCAGAACTAGACATGGCGTGGACGGCGGCATGGTATGTCCGGGGAGGCGAACTGCTCCTTGGTGCTGTTCATCGCCTGTTCGGGCAGCTTCTCGGATTGCCCGCGCCGGCGGCATTGCCCTGGTTGAACGGCAGGAAGGCCGTATCCGGCCCGGCCAGGTCGCAACGGGCGTTGTGGCCGGCGTCGTACAAGCAGCCGGCGGCGGCCGGGTCCGCGCAAATCTCGTTTTGCAGATGGATTTCGGGGTGCAGGGTCAAGGCATGAAGCGTGTGACGAACGCAGCAGGTGTGAGGATTGGATAGGACCCTGCCAAGGCGAGCAAGTCTTGGTCTCCGGTGACGAGCCAGTCGGCGCCGGGGCACAACAGCGCCGCAATGCCGAAGAATAGCCGCCGGCAAACTGCGCTGCATGGAGTCGCAGCGCGCCGCGCTCACCCGACTGCGCAGCGCGCGATGTTAGAGTCGCCAATTGCGGGCAGCGCGCCGGCTCTTGCGCCGAATGGTTTGCGCATGGCCAGGCCGCGCCGCCCGGCCGTGTGTGCATTGACCATCATGGCCGGCAAACTGCCGGGCGGTCGACGCGGCAGCAGCCGGCCTTGGCTTGACGGAATGGACCAATGATTGAACGCATGAGCCTCAAATGCACAGTGCCGGGCGCGACCGCAAGTCCTGCCATTGGCCGTGCGCCAGGCGCTCGCGGACGGGGTGCGCTGGCTTGCAGCGTCGTCGCTTTCCTGTGCGCCTTCGCCCTGTTCCTCCCCGCACTCGCATCTGCCGACAACCCAAAACTCGTGGTCGGCTCCAAACGCTTCACCGAGTCTTACATCCTGGGCGAGATCGTGGCACAGACCGCCGCCCCGCACGCCAGCGTTACGCACCGCCAGGGCCTGGGCAATACCGCGGTGGTCTATGAGGCCCTCAAGGCCGGCGCGATCGATATCTACCCCGAGTATCTGGGCACCATCGATGCCGAGATACTGAAGAACCAGCAGCCGACTGACCTGGCGATGATGCGCGCAAAGCTGGCAGCCCAGGGCCTCGATATCGCGGTGCCGCTGGGCTTCCAGAACGGCTATGCGCTGGCCATGCGGGCCGAGCAGGCGCGCCAGTCGGGCATCACGCGCATCAGCGACCTCAAGCGCCACCCGACGCTCACCCTGGGCCTTTCACACGAGTTCATCGGCCGCGCCGACGGCTGGCCCGGACTCATGGTGCGCTACGGGCTGCCGCAAAAACCGACAGGCATCGATCACGGCATCGCCTATGAGGCACTGGCCGCCGGTCGCATTGCACTTACGGACATTTACTCGACCGATGCCAAGATCGCGGCACTGCAACTTGCCGTGCTGGAAGACGACGCCGGCTACTTCCCGCGCTACGACGCTGTGCTCCTGTATCGGCGCGATGCCGCGCAGCGCTTTCCCCAGGCCTGGCAGGCGATCCTGTCTCTCGAGGGGCGCATTCCCGCAGCCCGCATGATCGCGATGAACGGCGACGCCGAACTGCGCGGGCGCCCTTTTGCCGCCATCGCCGCCGATTTCGTCAAGCCACAAGGCGCAGTCGCGACCACCGGCCGTGCCGGCTTCATCGAGCGCCTGTTCGCCGACGACCTCGGGCGTCTGGCGCGCCAGCATTTGCTGCTGGTGCTGGTGGCAGTCGCGGCGGCGCTGGCGGTCGGCATTCCGCTGGGCGCGGCAGCCGCCGCGCGGCCCAGGCTGGAGCAGCCGGTGATGGCGGTAGTGGGCCTGCTGCAGACCATTCCTTCGCTGGCACTCCTTGCGATCCTGATTCCGCTGTTGGGAGACATCGGTACGGTGCCGGCGCTGGTGGCCTTGTCACTCTATGCGCTGCTGCCGATCGTGCGCAACGTGACGACCGGCCTGCAACAGGTTTCTTCGGGCTTGCGCATGGCCGGTACCGCGCTTGGCCTGACGCGATGGCAACGCTGGTCGTCGATCGACCTGCCGCTGGCAACGCCGGTGATACTGGCCGGCGTCAAGACGGCAGCCGTCACCACCGTTGGCACCGCCACCATCGCCGCCTTCATCGGTGCCGGCGGCTTTGGCGAACGCATCGCCTCCGGCCTGGCGCTCAACGATCACAGCGCCTTGCTGGCTGGAGCGGTGCCGGCGGCGGCGATGGCACTGGCCACCCAGGGCCTGTTCGAACTATTGGACCGCTGGCTAATGCGCGGCAGGCAAGCAAGCCGCTGAGGGGACTGCTTGCGCCCTGAATTGCTCAGGGCAAGACCTGCACACCCTTCCAGAATGCCACCCGCCCGGCCACCGCCTCGGCGCCCTTGATCGGGCTCGGGTAATACCACACGGCGTCTGCGTTGACCTGCCCACCCACATCGAGCGAGTAGTAACTGGCCACGCCTTTCCAGCCGCAGGTGGTGTGGGTGTCGCTCGGCCGCAGCAGTTCACGACGCAGCGTGCTTTCTGGAAAATAGTGGTTGCCTTCCACCACCACGGTATCGTCGCTCTCGGCGATCACTGTGTCTTTCCAGATGGCTTTCATTGCAGTTCCTCGTGTGCGTTTACTCATGCCGCAATTTGCGGCTCCGGCCAACATCGTACCGCAGCGAGCTGAGGCAAGCACAAATCGGCGGCACGGCCGCAGCACAGGTCGAATCTTTGCACCCTTCTCCTGACGCGCCGAACCCTTGCGCCCAATGCAGCCGATAATGGCGGCATGAGGCACTCCTTTCCACTCTTCGGCGACCTTTCCTGGCTTGCCATGTTGCGGCGCTATCTCGCCGTTATCGCCATCGGCAACCTGCTTTGGGAAAGCGCCCACTTGCCGCTTTATACCCTGTGGGCCACCGGCAGCTGGGGCGACAAGGCTCTCGCCGTGTTGCACTGTACCGGCGGCGATATCCTGATCGCCGCTGCGGCCTTGCTGGCCGGCCTGTTGCTGGCCGGCAGCGACCGCTGGCCGGCCAGCGGTTGGCTGCGCGTGATGTGGCTGACTATCTGCATCGGCATTGGCTACACGATCTTCAGTGAATGGCTCAATCTGGTGGTGCGCCGCAGCTGGGCCTACGCCGACAGCATGCCGGTGGTGCCCTTGATCGGCATCGGCCTGACACCGTTGCTGCAATGGATCGTCGTCCCCCTGGCCGCTTTCTGGGTGGCGCACCGTGGCAGCGGCCGGCGCGGCGCGATGTACTGAACGCAGCGCGCCCCGACCCGCGGCGCAGAAATCCACAAGCGCTATCATTCGGCCCGGCCGCGACGCGGCCCCCCCTCCTCTCGGGTTTCGCCAGGCGCCACCCGGCATTGCCTGACCCGGCAACAGCCACTTTTCACTCACCGCAAAGGTAGTCGTGTTCAAGAACGTCATGATGTATCGCATCGGCCCGGCGTGGACCGCGTCGATCAAGCAGATCGAGCAATCGCTGCAGCGGTTTCGCTTTGTCGAATGCGCCGCCAGCCAGGAAAGATCGGTGGGTTGGTGCGAGCCGCGCGGCCTCGCGCACGGCGCCCTGGTCGAAGCGGTCGGCGGTCAGTTGATTCTCAAGTTGATGATCGAATCGAAGCTGTTGCCCGCCACCGTGGTGCGACGCGCGCTCGAACAACGCATGGAAAAGATCGAAGCCACCACTGGGCGCAAGCCCGGCAAGAAGCAGGCGCGCGAGATCAAGGAAGAGCTGATCCGGGAACTGCTGCCGCTGGCGTTCACCAGGCAGACTGCGGTTACCGTATGGATCGACCCCAAGGCGCGCCTGCTGGTGATCGACACCACCACCCAGGCGCGCGCGGACGAGGTGTTGGTCAGCCTGATCCGTGCGCTCGACCAGTTCACCGTCACGCTGGTGCAAACCCGTCAGTCACCAGCCGCGGCGATGGCCCAATGGCTGACCGAGCGCAGCGCGCCCGGGCACTTCGACCTCGATCGTGAATGCGAACTCAAATCCACCGACGACATGCAATCCGCGGTCAAGTACTCGCGCCATCTGCTCGATCTGGCCGAGATTCGCGGGCATGTGGAAGGCGGCAAGGTGCCAACGCGCCTGGCGATGCTGTGGACCGGCCGCATTGCCTTCGTGCTGACCGACACGCTGCAGATCAAGAAGATCCGCTTCCTCGACGGCGTTTTCAAGGAAGCGGGCAGCACCGAAGAAGACCGCTTCGATGCCGACACCGCGATCGCCACCGGCGAGATGGCCAAGCTGATCCCGGAAATGATCAGCGCCCTGGGCGGCGAGTCGGCGCCTGCGTAAAGCCCGTCGCCCGCCGACATGCCCGCCACCGGCGGGCGCTGATCAATAGGCCCAGCCGCTGGCCTTGATGTGCCCGGCGCCTCCCGGTGCGCCATGGATTTCATCGAAGCCCGCGATCTTGCCCCAATGCGTCTTCAATATTCATGCTCAACATCCTGCCTCCTGATCCCGACCGCCCGATAACCGGCCCGCAAAAGCAACAGCGACACCATCGCCAGCCTGTGCCAGCCGTTGATGATAGCCAATGCCGATGCCATCCTCACACGCACCTCGCCGATATCGCAAATGCCGCGGGTTGATCCTGATCAAGTGCCTGCGCTGCGCCTGCCCTAGGATAAGTCGAATCACGGAGCACAACGTCCTTTAGCGGCCGGTGTTATGGGCTTCGGCAACAGCCAGTCACGCCGATCGGCACCGCCGCAACGGGCCAAAGGAAGGGAAGTTCCATGCAGTTTCGAGGCTTGCATGTATAGCCTTAGAGTCGGGGATATCCTGGACCAGACCCGGCTGGTCACGGCAGCGCCGGATTTGCCCGTCAATGCGGCGGCCAAGCTGATGGCTCTCGAGCAGGTCGGGGCCATTCTTGTGATTGATGATGGCCAGTTGGCGGGGATATTCACCGAACGCGACATCGCGTTCCGCGTGGTGGCAAAAAACCTCGACCCCGGGCTGACGCAGGTATGTGAAGTGATGACCCCGGCGCCTATCACCATAGAGTCGCACAAATCCTTTGGCTATGCGTTGCTGCTGATGCACGACAACCGTTTTCGCCATCTGCCCGTGGTCGAAGCCGGCCAATTGATCGGCATCGTCTCGGCACGCAATGCGCTCGACCCCGATCTTGAGGAATTCGTCGCCGAATCGCAACGCCGGTTGCACCTGTGGCGCGAGGCCGACTGAAGACACAAGTCCCGCCGCAAATTTACCGGAGCGGCACCAAACCGCGAGTTCCGCTCGGCGTCATACAGACTGCAAGCCTGGGTGGGAGCGCTACCCGCCTTTTCAACCCGACGGCGTCACTGCCGACGTGGCAGCAGCAGGTCGACCATCGCCAGCAGACGATCGCGCACCGCCGCCAAGTCGATCGTGTCGTCGAGAAGCCACTGCAGCATCACGCCGCGCAGGCTTCCGAGCAGCAGCACCGACATGCTCGCAGCTTCGATATCGGCGCGAATCTCGCCCTGCGCGATACCGATGCGCAAGTGGGTCTCGAAAAACGCCAACGCCAGCCGGTTGTAAGCGGCCATGTCGCTCTTGAGTTCGGCGCCCTCCATGAAACCCTCGGTCAATAGCGCCAGCAAGGCGCGGGTCGTGGTCCAACTGCGGTCGCTGCGCCCGAAGTAGACGCTGATATTGCCGCGAATCGCGTCCAGCCCATCGCGGCGCGGCGCTGCGGCGCGCAGTTGCTCCTGAAAGCGGGCGTTGATATGTGCCGCCAGCGCGCGCAACAGGCCCGCCTTGTTGCCGAATCGATGGCTCGCCAGCCCGCGGCTATATCCCGCTGCTGCGCCCACGTCTGCCAGCGTCAGTCGCGCACTGCCGGCGCGTGCGACGATGCCCAGAGCCGCATCGAGCAAACGCTGCTCGGCTTGCTCGCGCCGCTGCGACTGCGTACGCCGCGGCGGCGCGGCGGGTGCGGCGGGTGCGGCGGCTGCGGCGGCTGCGGCGGGTGCGGCAAGCCGCTGTCGGCGCGCCGTACCGGTTTGCCTGTGCTGCTGCAAGGTGCGCGGCACCGGCTTCACCCTGACTCGAGCGCGGGCGCCTGTCGAATCACCCCGGCGCCACTCAGGCGCTGCAGTGTCGCATCATCGATGCCGGCTTCGCGCAGCACCTCGAAGCTTTGTTGCCCCAGACGCGGCGCCGGCAGGCGCACTGTCGCCGGCGTGGTGCCGAAGCGGGTGGGCGGCCGCACTGTGATGGTGGCGCCTTCGCTCGGATGCGCCAATGCCTCGAACAGGCCCACCGCCTGCAGATGCGGATGCGCCGGCAACTCGTCGATGCCGTAGATGCGGGTGGCCGGAATATCCAGGCGGTCGCACAGCGCCAGACATTCGGCGCTGCTCATTTCCCGTGTGACGCTCACCATGTCGGCATACAGTTCGGCCACCCGCGCGTTGCGCTGGACGCGGTCGTTCAAATCGTATTTGGCCGCCAGGTCGGCGCGACCGATGCTGGCGAACAGCGCTTTCCAGTGGTCTGCGGTGTAGGGCAGCATCGCCACGTGGCCGTCGCGCGTGGGGGCCGGTTTGCGGCCGCCGGCCAGGATGCGCGCGTAGCCCGCCTTCGCGGTGGGCGGCTCGAATGTGAGACCGCCCAAATGCTCCGCCAGGGTGAAGGCCACCATGGTTTCAAGCATCGGCACTTCGACATACTGTCCCTGGCCGCTGCGTTGGCGGTGAAACAGAGCCGCCAGCACAGCGTTGACCACCGCCAGCCCGGTGGTCTTGTCGGCCATCAGGGTGGGCGCGAAATCGGGCGCCGCGCGCTCATGGCCGATCAGGGACGCCATGCCGCAGGCGGCCTGGATCACGTCATCGAATGCCGGTCGGTTGGCATCCGGCCCTTCCTGGCCGAAGCCGGTGGCCACGCAGTAAACGATTTTCGGGTTGAGCGCTGCCACTGCCGCATAGCCCAAGCCGAGGCGCTCGATCGCCGCCACGCGCATGTTGTGCACCAGCACGTCAACGCCGCTGAGCAACGGCTTGAGCGCGTCCAGGCCGGCCGCGGTCTTGAGATCGATCGAAAGCGAACGCTTGTTGCGGTTGAGTGCGAGAAAGATCGAACTCATGCCGCGGTGGCGCGACACGCCGTTGGCGCGCATCAGGTCGCCCTCCAGGGTCTCCACCTTGATCACATCGGCGCCGAAATCGCCCAGGATCTGCGTGGCCAAGGGCCCCAGTACCACCGAAGTCAGGTCGAGCACGCGTACACCGCTCAAGGGGCCGGATGGTGGCGCTGCACCGGGTGGATGGCTGGAAGGGATCATGGTGTGGGTGTGCGATGCAGTGGTGAATCAGGTGAAGCGTGACCAAGGCCAAGCGCAGGCAGGCTAGCATAAAGTTTGTTGCCCGACAAACAAATGTATTGCAAAATGGGCGGCTCGTATGGCGCCTGCGTTGCGGCAGCCCCGCCCCTCACCAAGGAGTGTTCCGATGCAAGCCGTCACCATCGATCCATGCAATCTGCCGCCGGAATGTGAATCCCTGCGATCCGATGTGCGGGCTTTCATCGCTGAAACGCTGGCCGACTTTCCGGCCTCCAGGCGGGTGCGCAACTGGTCCGGTCGCGACCCCGCCTTCAGCCGCAAGCTCGGTGCGCGCGGCTGGATCGGCATGACCTGGCCCAGGCGCTACGGCGGGCATGAGCGCACGACGCTCGAGCGCTATGTGGTGCTCGAAGAGTTGCTGGCCTGCGGCGCTCCGGTGGGGGCGCATTGGGTGGCGGAACGGCAGAGCGCCCTGCTGTTGATGCGCCTGTCGCCGGAGGTGCTGGCGCCGCGCATCGTGCCCGCGATCGCGCGCGGCGAATGCTATTTTTGTATCGGCATGAGCGAACCGGATTCGGGTTCGGACCTGGCCTCGATCCGCACCCGCGCGGTGCGCACCGATGCCGGCTGGGTGATCAACGGGCGCAAAGTCTGGACTTCCGGCGCACATATGTCGCAGTACATGATTGCGCTGGTGCGCACCGGTACCCAAGGCGAAACCCGCCATGCCGGCATGTCGCAACTGCTGGTCGACATGAAAACCCCGGGCCTGACGGTGCGCCCGATCGTCAACCAGTTGGGCGAGCACGATTTCAACGAGGTCACTTTTGACGATGTCCTGGTGCCGCATGAGTGCCTGATCGGAGTCGAAGGCGACGGCTGGAACCAGGTGTCCGGCGAACTGGCATTCGAGCGCAGCGGGCCCGAGCGCTACCTGAGCTCGACCCAACTGCTGCTCGAAATGATCGATGCGGCCGAGACCGAAAATCAGCGCCAGGCGGTGGCGATCGGCCGCATCACCGCCAGCTATGCCACCTTGCGCCAGATGTCGCTGGGCGTATCGGGCATGCTGGCCCGGGGTGAGAATCCGGCGCTGGCGGCAGCGCTGGTGAAGGATCAGGGCGCGCTGGTCGAACAAGCCATGCCCGACATCGCGCACGATCTATATGGCGGCTTGGCGCCACCCGGTTCGGCACTGGCACAAGCCATGTCGTACACGGCGTTGGCCGTGCCCTCGTTCTCTCTGCGTGGCGGCACGCGTGAAATTTTGCGCGGCATCATTGCCAAGGGATTGGGCCTGCGATGAGCGACTCGATGATTGAACAAACCGCCACGCGCCTGTTTGGCGATCACGTCAACCGCGCCCTTCTCGAGCGCTTCGAAGAAGGCCAGAAGCCGGCGCGGCTGTGGCAACTGGTAGTCGAGAACGGTCTCGACCTCGCCCTGGCGCCGGAAGCGGCCGGTGGCATCGGCGCCAGCTGGAACGAGGCCTATCCGATTTTGCGGGCGCTCGGCTACCACCAGGTGCCGCTGCCGTTGGCCGAAACCATGATCGCCGCGTTGCTGCTGGGAAAAGCCGGCATCGAGATTCCCGCCGGCCCGATCGCCCTGATCGACGAAGGTCGGGACAATTCGATCCAGTACTCAGGCGCGGCCGGCGCCACGGTGCTCGATGGCAGCGCCCGCCGCGTCGCCTGGGCCAGCGAATGCCGCTGGGCCGTAGCGGCATTGAACGATTGCGATATCTGCCTGGTCGATATCAGCCAGGGGCCCACGGTGCAAGTCACGCGACAGCGCAACCAGGCGCGCGAACCGCAGGATGACCTGAGATTCGAGGGCGCGCGCGTCGCCGCCCGCGCCGCCAACCCGTTCCCTGCCCTCGATGCGCCGCTGCGCAGCTTCGGCGCTTTGGCCAAGAGCGCCATGATGGTGGGCGCGATGGAATGGGTGCTGGAACAATCGACCCAGTATGCGATGGACCGTGTGCAATTCGGCCGCGCCATCGGCAAGAACCAGGCGATCCAGCAATCGCTTGCGTTGCTGGCCGGCGAAGTCGCCTGCGCGCGCGCGGCAGCGCTGGTTGCCGCCTCTGACTCTCCTTCGGCGTTGGCCCACGATTGCGCTGCGGCCCTGTTCAGCATAGCGGTGGCCAAGATCAGGGTGGGCGAAGCGGCAACCCGTGCCACCTCGATCGCGCATCAGGTGCATGGCGCGATCGGCTTCACCTACGAGCACGGCCTCAATTACGCCACGCGCCGCCTGTGGGCCTGGCGCGAAGCTTGTGGTGCCGACGCCTTTTGGGCGGAGCAACTCGGGCGCGCCGCGATCGCCGCGCGCGCCGGCGGGTTCTGGCCTGCCGTCACGCATCGTCATTTCGGCGGGCAGGCGCTGCGCGCGCCGCGTTGAGCGGCGGTTGAGCGGAAACACCGAAGCCACAGCCGCCACCGCGCGACCTTCCCCGCTGCGTTGGCCTCGCGTCAAGCGCACCCTAGCAAACCAGGCGAGTCGCCATCCAACAACAAGCACACACCATCGGAGCTACTTCATGACCACCACGCAAACCAACGCCCCAGTGCAAATCAGCCGCGACGCCCATGTAGCGATCGTCGAAATCTGCAAGCCACCGCACAACTTCTTCGACCCTGAAATGCTGCAGGCACTGGCCGCCGCCTTCGAGGAAGTCGACAACGACCCCGACTACCGCAGCATCGTGCTGTGCGCGCAGGGCACGTCGTTTTGCGCCGGCGCTGATTTCAGCAAGCGCGAAGTGCGCCCGGCGCATGACAGCCCGCGCCGTGTCAACCCGATCTACGACGAGGCGCTACGCATGTTCGCCTGTGCCAAACCGGTGGTGGCCGCGATTCAAGGCGCCGCTATCGGCGGCGGCCTGGGCCTGGCACTGGTCGGCGATTTTCGCGTGACCTGCGCCGAAGCGCGCTTCTCGGCCAATTTCAATCGCCTGGGTTTCCACCCCGGCTTCGGCCTCTCGGTCACCCTGCCGCGCCTGATCGGCATGCAGAAAGCCGCTTTGATGTTCTACACCGGGCGCCGCGTCGGTGGTGAAGAGGCACTGGCAATGGGAATGGCGGACCTGCTGGTCGAACGCGACGCCGTGCGCGCCGAGGCGATCAAACTGGCGCGCGACATCGCCGTATCGGCGCCGCTGGCGGTGCAATCGACCCGCGCCACGCTGCGCCGCGGCCTGGTCGAAGCGATTCGCGCCGCCGTGGCGCACGAAAGCATCGAGCAAAACCGCCAGTTCAAGAGCGAAGACTTCAAGGAAGGCGTGGCCGCGATGGCCGCGCGGCGCGAGCCGGCTTTCAAGGGGAGATAGCGTCGGCGAGGCCCCGCCCCTGACGCCTGAAGCTGCAGATCGTGGGGCTTGCGCATGCGTTGCCAGCCAAACCTTGGTCGAGCCCCGAAGCTGGGGTTGGCAGCACCCCGGGCATGACCAATGATTGCACTTGCTGACCTACCCACAGCGACCATTTCGGACCGGCGCGTGCCGCTCCTTCTTTAGGCGTTAGCCCGATCATCGAAGCTGTTTGCGCGCTCGATGTAGACGCCGCCTAACTTCCCGCCAGCCAGATCAGCGCCGCCATCCGCCCACTCTTTCCCTGGTCGCGCCGATGCGAAAACATGCGCCGGTCGGCAACCGTACAAAAGCCGCCACCACCCACACTGGTGACATCCAGCGCCGCCAGCCGTTGCCGCGCCAGCGCATACAGATCGCACAGCCATTTTCCCGGCCGTCCCGGATAGGGGCGAAAGGCGGCGTGTGCCGCCGGATCGTGTGCAACAAAGGCTTGCAGCACGTCGTCGCCAACTTCGAAATTGTCCGGTCCGATGGCCGGGCCCAGCCATGCCAGCAGACGCTCACCCGGCACGCCCATGGCGCGCACGGTGGCTTCGATCACGCCGCCAGACAGGCCGCGCCAGCCGGCATGGGCGAGCGCTACCGCGCCGCCCTGGCGAGCGCACAGAAACACCGGCATGCAGTCGGCCACCATCACCACGCAGGTCACGCCCGGCTGGTCGGTCCACGAGGCATCGGCTTCGACTTCGGCCTGGCCGGCGATGCTTGCCGCCGCGATCACGGTGCTGCCGTGCACCTGGCGCAACCATGCCGGTTCGGACTGCAGGCAGGCGCGCAGGATGGCGCGGTTGCGCTCGACATTGCCCAACGCATCGCCACTGCCAAGGCCCAGGTTCATGCTGTCAAACGGTGGCGGGCTGATACCGCCGGCGCGGGTGGTGAAGCATGCCCGCACACCTGCCGGTGCCGGCCAGTCGGGCACGATCCACTCGCGATGGATGTCGTTCATGCCGGTTGCAGACTATCGAGGAATTCACGCACGTCGCTCGGCAGCGGCGCCTCCCATTGCATTGGCGCCGCACTCACCGGATGGGCGATCGCCAGCCGCAGCGCATGCAGTACCTGGCGCGGGAACCAGCCGCGCCAGGGTTGCCTGCCATAGGTTTGATCGCCGACGATCGGCAATCCGAGGTGCTGCATGTGGACGCGAATCTGGTGGGTGCGACCGCTTTCCAGGCGACATTCGACCAGGGTTGCCGGCAGCTCTTCGCGCCGCAAGTGGCGTAGCACACGGTAGTGGGTGATCGCCGGCTTGGCACCGGCGGCATGGTCGGCCAGTACCGCCATGCGCGTGCGCTGCGTCGGGTGGCGCCCGATGGCTGCATTGATCACGCCCGGCGTGGCAACCTTCCCCGACAACAGCGCGAGGTACTCGCGCTTGACGCTGCGCGCCTGCATCTGGCGCACCAGGTTGGTTTGCGCTTCAAGGGTGCGGGCCACCACCAGCAGGCCACTGGTGTCCTTGTCGAGTCGGTGCACGATGCCGGCGCGCGGCACGGCGGCCAACTCCGGCGCGTAGTGCAGGAGCGCGTTGAGCATGGTGCCGTCCCGGTTGCCGGCCGCCGGGTGCGCCACCAGACCTGCGGGCTTGTCCAGAACGATGATCGCCGCGTCTTCATACAGGATCGACAGCGCAATCGCCTGCGGCTCGAACACGCCGGCGTCGGCGGCGGCCAGGGGAAATACCGCAATCGCCTCGCCACCCTTCAAACGCTGCTTGGGCGTGGCCGGCCGTGCATCCACGCTGACGCGCCCGGCCTCGACCCAGGATTGCAGGCGGCTGCGCGAGTACTGCGGCAGCAGGCGCGCCAGCACCTGATCGAGCCGCAGGCCCAGAGCGTCGGTCGGCACGACCAGGCGAATCGCCTCGTCAGCGGCGAGGCCTCCGTTATAATCTCGCAGTTGTGTTTCACCGGTTACTCGCATGACCCGCAATCCTAGCCTACATTCGCGCGTGATCGCACTCGTCGCCGCGTTATGCGCAAGCCTGCTGCTGGCGGCATGCGGCAGCTCGCCCAACGTCAATGATGAAACAGCCGGTTGGTCGGCGCAGAAGATCTATACCGAAGCACGCGAGGAAATGCGCGGCGGCGGCTGGGACAAGGCGATCAAGCTGCTTGAATCGCTGGAAGCCAAGTATCCGTTCGGCCGCTACGCGCAGCAGGCGCAGATCGACATCGCCTACTCCTACTGGAAGAGCAACGACCTGGCCTCCTCGGTGGCGGCTTGCGATCGCTTCGTCAAGCTCTACCCGAATCATGAGTTTCTCGACTACGTCTACTACCTGCGCGGCCTGGTTCTGTTCAACGAAGACCTGGGGCTTTTGGGCAAGGTTTCGCGCCAGGATCCGACCGAGCGCGACAACCGTTCGGCACGCGAATCCTTCGACACCTTCAAAATCCTGCTCGACCGGTTTCCGCAAAGCAAGTATGCGGAAGATGCGCGCCTGCGCCTCAAATACCTGATCAATGCCCTGGCGCAATATGAAGTTCACGTGGCGCGCTACTACCTGCGGCGCGGCGCGTTTCTGGCGGCAGCCAACCGCGCGCAATTCATGATCACGACTTATCCCAACGCGCCGGCGCAGGAAGAGGCCTTGTTCCTGATGATGGCTGCCTATGATGCGATGGGCCTGACTGATCTGCGCGACGACACCAAACGCGTGATCGACCGCAATTATCCGAACAGCGAAATCGTGCGCAACCGCGGCCCCAAGGACAATCGTCCCTGGTGGATGCTCTGGTAGCAGGCTGCGGAAAGTGCGCGGGTGGCCCTCAAAGCCGGCCGCGGTGGCCACACCGTAAGCGGCGATTGCTGACGCGGCAAGCGCGCCGCGCAGCACGCTTCAGGGCTTGATGTTCTCGTCGCGGATGTACTGCGCGACGATTTCATCCATGGTCTTGTCCGCGGTGAATCCCATCCCGAGTGCACGTGGTGTATCCAGCTTTGCGGCCCAGGTCCTGACGATTGCCTGAATCCGCTCATCCTTGATGTAGCGCACGCGAGCTGCGGCAGTCTCCCCCCCGAGCCTGCGCAATGAATCGACCATCTCTCGCACACTCACCGTGATACCCGGCAGGCTCAGCGCCCGCAGTTCGCCAAAGGCCGCAGACGGCAATTCGTAGGCACGCATCAGGTTGGCCACTACCTTCGCCGGTGAGCACATCCACATCAGCGTCTCCGGCGGCACCGGGCAGCCGTAGTCGATGCCGTTAAGTGGTTCACGAATCACCGCGCTGGCAAACGACGAAGCCGCGGCGTTGGCCTTGCCCGGGCGCACCGAAACGGTCGGAATACGCACCGCGCGACCGTCGATGTAGCCCTTGCGGTTGTAATCGGCGGTGAGCCATTCGCCAATCAGCTTTTGCACGCCATAAGAGGCCTGCGGCGTTGGCGTGGTGCTGTCGGTGATCAGGTCCGGCAGAGGTGTGCCGAACACTGCTATCGAACTGGCGAACAAGAGCCGCGGCCGGTTGCCGACCTTGCGGCAGGATTCAAGCACCACCCGGAACCCGTCTAAGTTGACACGCATGCCGAGCTCGAAATCCGATTCGGCCTGGCCACTGACCACCGCCGCCAGATGGAAGATTCCATCGGTATCCATGCCCAGGGCCTCGGCCACTGCACCATGGTTGCTGACCTCGCCACGCACGAAGTTGATGCGCGGATCGCGAATCGCGTTTGGCGGCTCGCTCAAGTCAAGCAAAGTTATGCGCTTGATGGCCGCGCGTTCGCCGCGGGCGTTGACGGTATCGCCCTGCGCCAGAAGGTCTCGCGCCACGCGTTGACCCAGAAAGCCGCCACCGCCGGTAATCAGGATGTTCATTCGGATGCCTCTTCGGTTGAAGTTTCGATTGTATTGGATGCACCCTCGGTCCCGCACAGAAACGCTTCCGCGTCGCCGCGCAAGCGGGTGCGCCGCATCGGCGGCAAGGCCTGCCACAGCTTGCGGCCGTAGGGTTTGTCGGTAAGCCGGGTATCGCAGATCATCAACACGCCGTGATCGGTTTCATCGCGAATCAGGCGCCCGGCGCCTTGCTTGAGTGTGATGGCGGCATGCGGCAGCTGGTATTCCATGAAGGCATTGCGGCCCTGGCGCTTCATCGCGTCGATGCGCGCGGAGAGCACCGGGTCATCCGGGGGCGCGAACGGCAGCTTGTCGATTACCACCAGCTTTAAGGCATCGCCCTTGACATCCACGCCTTCCCAGAATGACTGGCTGGCCACCAGCACGGCATTGCCCAGCTTGCGAAAACGCTCCAGCAATTCGGTGCGCGAGCCTTCACCCTGCAGCAGCAGCGGCAGCTCCATGCCGCGCCTTTGCAACTGCTCGGCCAGCAACTCGTGCGCCCGGTTCATGCCGCGCAAGGTGGTGAACAGCATGAAAACGCCGCCAGGTCCGTTGCGATTGGCCGCTTCGATCAGCGGCAGCGCTTCGTCGACCACGCGCGCGGTGAATTCCGGCGCCTGCGCCTCCGGCATGTCGGTCGGTACATACAGCAGCGCCTGATTGGCATAGTCAAACGGGCTGGGCCAGGTTTGCGCATGGGTACTGTCGACCTCATCAAGCCCCAATTCACCCAGGTACAGGGAAAAGTCATTCTTCACCGCCAGCGTGGCAGAGGTGAAGATCCAGGCGCGGCGTGCGGCCTGAATCTGCTCGCGAAACATCGGGGCGATCGACATCGGCGTCAGGTGCAATTGAAAGTTGTGGCCGAACACCTCGACCCAGCGCACCGGCGGATTAGCCTTGGTTGCCACCGCGACCGAACCCGCTTCGGCTGCCTTGCCGTCGTTGTGCTCGTCGAGCCAGCCTTCGATCAAGGCCGTCAATTCCTGCGCACGACGCCAGGTCGACTCGATACCCTCGGCGCGTTCGGCACTGGCTTCCAGGGGGCGCGCCAGATCAAGCAGGCGCGCCAGCAGGGCACGCAACGCCTCTTCGAGGGCGTCGCGCTTGAGCAGCTGGGTCCAGGAAACGCGGATCGCATTTTCCGGCAGGGTCAGGCGGGCATCGCGCACTGCGTTTTCGAGCGCGCGGGTGAGCGCGGCCCAATCGGCGGCATCGCGCGCACCACTGAAGCCTTCACCGAGCGCGTCGCGCGCCAGTTCCATTACCTGGGTGCTGCCCACGCTCTGGCCGAAAAACAGCCGCGCGGTCTCGGGCAGTTGATGCGCCTCGTCCAGGATCACCGTGTTGCAGGCCGGCAGCAGCTCGGCCATGCCTTCGTCCTTGAGCATGACATCGGCAAAAAACAGGTGGTGATTGACCACCACCACATCGGCCTGCAGGGCATCGCGACGCGCGGCCAGCACATAGCAGTCCTTGTGATGCGGGCACTCCTGGCCCAGGCAGTTCTCGCGGCTGGAAGTAACGTAACTCCACACCGCGGCGTTCTCGGGCACCTGGGCAAACTCGGCGCGATCACCGGAGGCGGTGGCCTTGTGGCCGCTGGCAATCAGGCGCAGGAAACGCGCGTCTTCCTTCGAGGGCAGACGCCCGGCCTCGATGGTTTTTTCAAGATGGTAGTGGCACACATAATTGGCGCGGCCCTTGAGCAAGGCCACCGTCACCGGCGCCTTGAGCGCACGGCGCACCGCCGGAATGTCGCGGTGAAACAGCTGATCCTGCAGGTTCTTGGTGCCGGTGGATACGATCACCTTGCCGCCGGCCAGGAGTGCCGGCACCAGATAAGCCACCGTCTTGCCGGTGCCGGTGCCGGCTTCCAGCACGGCCACGCCCTCGGATTCGATCGCCTTGCGGATCGCCTGCGCCATCTCGACTTGTTGCGGACGATGCCGGAAGCCGGGAATGGCTGCGGCCAGCGGGCCGGAGGCAGACAGAAGCGCGTTCAGATCGATATCGGGCAAGGCCGTACTTGCCCGGTGCCGCACCGTTGCAAGTCGTATCAGGAAGACTCGGGATTTTAACGCATACCACCAGGCCGGCCGCCGGCTGCGCGGCCACTCGGCAGAGGCGAGGCCGATGCGGCTATTCGACCTTGATGTTCATGCCACGCACCAGCGGCACCCAGCGCGCGCGCTGCGCCGCGCCGAAGGCCTCCGCGGTTTCGGGGGTCGAGCCGACCAGGTTTTGCGCCCCAAAGCCCTCGATGCGCTTGCGGATGTCCGCGCTGTCCAGCGCGCGGTTGAGCTCGCGGTTGATGCGCTCGATGATGGCCCGCGGTGTGGCCCTGGGAACGATCAGGCAGTTCCAGGTATAGGCCTCATAGCCCGGCACACCGGCTTCGGCGAAGGTCGGTACATCCGGATAGTCGGGGTGGCGCTTGCCATTGGTCGCCAGGATGCGCATCGCCCCGCTCCTGTGGTGCTGACCGGCGGTCGAGAAGCCGTCGAACACCAGATCAACCACGCCGGCAGCCAGATCGACCATCGCCGGCCCATTGCCCTTGTAGGGCACATGCAGCAGATCGACACCTGTCTCCTTCTTGAAGCTCTCGCCCACGATATGGCTGATCGACCCGTTGCCACCGGAGCCGTAGGTGATGCGGCCCGGATTGGCACGCGCCACTGCGATCAGCGCCGCCATGTCGGCCCAGCCGCCCTTCTTCGACGACACCAGCACCAGCGGTGTGCTGGAAATCAGGCCGACGGTGGTCAGGTCGCGCTCGATGTCGAACGGCATCGAACGAAACAGTGCCGGGTTCATCACCAGTTGCGAACTGGTGCCAAGCCCGATGCTGTAGCCGTCCGGCGGCGCCTTGGCCACCGCATCGGTGCCGATCATGCCGCCGGCGCCGGTACGGTTCTCCACCGTCACCGGCTGCCCCAGGGATTCGCTGAGCTTGGGGGCCAAAAGGCGCGCGATCACATCGTTGCCGCTGCCGGTGGCAAAGGCGACCACGATGCGCAAGGGGCGCGCCGGCCAGCTTTCCTGGGCCAGCGCGTTGCGCCCGAACACACTGCCTGCAAGGCCGGCACCAACAGCAACAACAAATTTGCGACGATTCATCTTCTCTCTCCTCGGTCGCGGCTGCGCTATCTGCCGGTCCAGTTGGGTGCACGCTTTTCCACAAACCCGGCGCGCCCTTCCCTGGCGTCCTCGGTCAGCGCGAGCGTCATGATCTGCGATTCGAGGAAGGAAATCGCCTGCTCGAAGGTCATGTCGGCGGCGGCGCGCATCATCGCCTTGCCGCGCCGGATCGCGGTCGGCGACTTGCTGACGATGCGCTCTACCAGCCACTCGGTCTTGGCATCGAGTTCGGCCGCCGGCACCACGTAGTTCACCAGGCCGATGCGCTCGGCGCGGGTGGCGTCGATCGGCTCGCCGGTGATGCACATCTCGGCGATATGACGCGGTCCCACCAGATGCTGCAGCACCGACAGCACCTGCGCGGGGAACACACCGATCTTCACCTCCGGCAGGCCGAAGTTCGCATGCTCGGCCGCCACCGCCATGTCGCACATACCGAACAGGCCCATGCCGCCGGCCAGGCAATGGCCATTGACGCGCGCCACCATCGGCACGCTGGAAATCCAGGCGTGGCGCAGCAGATCCGCATATTCGAGATGCGGAATCGAAGGGTCGTACTGGAACGAGCCGGATCCCTTGGCCAGGTCGGCACCGGCGCAAAACGCCTTGGCACCGGCGCCGGTGATCACGATCACCCGCACCTCGGGGTCGGCCTGGGCCAAGTCGATGCCCTTGCGCATGCCGGTGAGTACGGCCGGGCTCATGGCGTTGCGCCGCTCCTCGCGATTGATGGTCAGCCACAAGGCGCGGCCGCGTTTTTCGATCAGAAGGTCTTCACTGCTTGCCTGGTCAGGCATGGATGTCTCCCATTTTTTGAATGTTGAACCTACTTGTTTGGCACAGGTCGCGCAAATGTCATGGCCGCAACGGATTGCGCACAACCAGTGTCTTTTCAGATGCGAATTCGTTCTACGCGTGCACGCTGATGGTGCCGCTAGCGGCAAGCGCTGCCTCCACCCAGACGTCTTTCGAGGCGTCCGAAGACAGCAAATGGAGGAGTATGTTGGTATCGAAGAAATGCAGAGCCGCGCTCATTGGCCTGCAGCCGGTCAAAACGGAAACCAGCCGGCAGGCGTAGCGCAAGGCTGTTGCCCCACGTGGAGACTTGCATGATGCCCTCGTCATGGCTTTGATATCCACTCCTGATTGTATGTCCAAATTGTCATGGAATTGCGAACCGATACGTGTATGTGGTGGACACCAAGGTCATCAGCGAAGCACGCAGGGGCGCCAAAGCGAATCATGGAGTCCGCACGTTCCGGCTGTCGGCGCGCAATGAGGAAATCCACATCACCGTGCAGATCATGGTCGAGAGGCGGCAAGCCCTTCATTGGATTCGAGCCGCGCGACGCTTGGGAAGACGCTAAACAAGTCCCTGGGATGCAGGCTATCGAACGGAAATGCCCTTCAATGCAAACGCTTGCAAGAGCGGCTTTCTCAACCTGCGGACTTATTCAATTCTTTTTTAGCGCAACTGCGCGTAGATCCGCTCGGCCAGTTCGCGACTGATGCCTTCGATGGTCGCCAGATCCTCGACCCCGGCGCGCTTCACGCCTTGCAGCCCGCCAAAGCGCGCCAGCAGGCGCTGCCGGCGTTTCGGCCCCACGCCCTCGATATCCTCCAGGCTGGAAGTCACCCGCGCCTTGTCGCGCTTGGCGCGCTGCCCGGTGATGGCGAAGCGGTGTGCCTCGTCGCGCACGGTCTGCACCAGGTGCAGCGCGGGGCTGTCGCTGGCCAGGTTGATCTCCGCCCGACCGTCGACAAACACCAGGGTCTCAAGGCCCGGCTTGCGCTCCTCACCCTTGGCCACGCCCACCAGCAAGGGTTCGGTCAGGCCCACCTCGACTAGCACCTGGCGCGCGATTTCGATCTGACCCTTGCCACCATCGATCAGGATCAGGTCAGGCTTGATGCCATCACCCGCCGCCACTTTTTCGTAGCGCCGCGTGAGTACCTGGCGCATCGCCGCGTAGTCGTCCCCTGGCGTGATGCCGCTGATGTTGAAACGGCGGTAGTCACCCGATTGCATCTTGTGATGGTGATACACCACGCATGAAGCCTGGGTCGCCTCGCCCATGGTGTGGCTGACGTCGAAGCATTCGATACGCAGCGCCTCGAACCCGGCCGCCGGCTCGTCGAGCCCGAGAATCCCGGCCAACAGGCGCGTGCGCGCCTGCGCCGTGCCGCGCTCGGCCAGCAGGCGTTCGAGCGCGATGGCGGCGTTTTTCTCGGCCATGGTCAGCCACAGGCGGCGCTGTTCCTGCGGAAAGCGCACCACGGCGATTTTGCGCCCGGCGTCGCAGGACAATGCCTCGGCCAGTTCCTCGACATCCTCCAAATCGAAGTTGATGACGATCGTGTTCGGAATGAAGCGCCCCGGATAGTGCTGCACCATGAAGGCCGCCAGCACGTCGCCGGCGCCGGCATCGTCCACATGCTGCGGAAAGAACTGCTTGTCGCCCAGGTGGCGACCGCCGCGCACCATCGCCAGGCTCACGCAGGCGAGCCCTCCGCGCACCACCGCAGCGATGATGTCGACATCGGTCTCGTTGGCGGCCTCCGCGCCCTGCGCCTGCAGCACCCTTGAGAGCGCGCCGATGCGGTCGCGAATCGCCGCCGCTTCCTCGAAAGCCAGCGCGTCTGCCTTGGCCTGCATGCTCGTTTGCAGCTCGCCCAGCACCTCCTGCGAACGCCCGGAAAGAAAGCGCGCCGCGTCGCGCACGTCGCGCGCATAGTCGGCTTCGGCGATGCGGTTCACGCAGGGCGCGCTGCAGCGCGCGATCTGGTGCAGCAGACAGGGCCGCGAACGGTTTGAATACACACTGTCGTCGCAGGTGCGCAGGCGGAACACCTTCTGCAATATCTGGATCGACTCCCGCACCGCCCAGGCATTGGGAAAGGGGCCGAAGTATTGGTGCTTCTTGTGAAGCGTGCCGCGATAAAAGCGGATTTGCGGAAACGTGTGCCCGCTGATCATCAGGTAGGGGTAGCTCTTGTCATCGCGAAACAGAATGTTGTAGCGCGGCGCCAGCTCCTTGATGAGATTGTTTTCCAGGAGCAATGCCTCGCCCTCTGAGCGCGTTACCGTGACATCGACCCGCACCACCTGGCTGACCATGTGGGCGATGCGCGGGCTGGAATGGGTTTTCTGGAAGTACGAAGACACGCGCTTCTTCAAGTCGCGCGCCTTGCCCACATACAGCACCCGCCCCTGGGCATCGATGTGGCGATACACGCCCGGCAGTCCCGGGCAGTTCTTCAGAAACTCGGCAACATCGAAAGGAAGCGGTGGCGGCGCATCGCCGGCCGCCTCGCTCGCGGGGGCCGGCGGGTCGTCGGGCGTGCCCTGCTCACCGGTCATCGGTCGACGAGCGCGCGCGCGCGCGCGAACACCGCCTCGAACATTTCCGGCGTCAGGCGGCGCGTATTGGTGTTGTAGCGGCTGCAGTGGTAGCTGTCGACCAGCGTCACCCCGCCGGGCAGGGCATGTTCGGCCGCATGGACGAACTTGCAATGCGATTTCTTCAGACCCAGCGCGCTCAGGGCGGCGCCGTGCGCGATCAGACCCAGGGCCAGTACCACACGCATGCCGGGCCGCGCCAGATCGGCCGCCAGAAAGGGGTTGCAACGCGTGATCTCGGCCGTGTCCGGCTTGTTGTCAGGCGGCAGGCATTTCACCGCGTTGCTGATGCGGCAGCCGCTCAAACGCAGGTCGTCGTTCCCATCCGGCGAGAAACTGCCACTTGCAAAACCGAATTTCGCAAGCGTGGCATACAACAGGTGGCCGGCGTGATCGCCGGTGAACGGGCGTCCGGTACGATTGGCGCCGTGCATGCCCGGCGCCAGGCCGACGATCACCAGCGGCGCGGCGGCCGCGCCAAAGGGCGGCACCGGCTTGCAAAAGTAGGCCGGGTGATCGGCCTTGACCTGATCCAGGAACCCCGCCAGACGCGGGCAGGCGCGGCAATCGGCGCGGTAAACAGGCTTTTGCATGGCCGAATTTTACCCGCGCCCCGCAGGCCCAGGCCGCAGCGCCAGTCAGCTTCGCTTTGGCGTCGCAGACTTCACTGCGCCTTGATGCCAATCATCTGGATCAGCCCCTTGAAGACCGTGCGATCTTCCTGCATTCGGCAGGTGAACACCCGCGGCCCGCGAAAGTCCGGGTACTGGCTGAATTTGCGCATCTGCTCGCCGGGCGTGCCGCGACCCACTTGAGCTGCTGTTTCGCCCACGCGGTTTGTGCCGCGCCTGGGTCTGCACCAAAAACCAAACACACGCCAATACCCCACGCAGCAGCTTCCTCGATGGCTTCATCCTGATCGCATTGTTTCGACCTGCCGTCTCATTTGCCGCTGAAGCGCGGCTTGCGCTTTTCCTTGAACGCGGCCAGCGCTTCCTTCGAATCCTCGCTGTCGCGCACCAGGCCGAGATCGCGCCCGGCGCGCGCCATGCGCTCCGACGGCCCTTGTGCCAGCACACCCTCGGTGACAAAGCGTTTCAGGGTGGTCAGCACCATCGGCGACATGCTGGTCATTTCGCGCGCCATCGCCAACGCCGCACTGACCTGCTGCCCGACCGGCACCACCTGGTTGACCAGGCCCACCTCGTAGGCACGCTTGACGTCCCAGGTTCGGCACAGCAGAATCATTTCCATCGCCATCTTGTGCGGAATGCGCGCCGCCAGTCCGGCGATCATGCCGCCAGTGAAACCCAGCCTGGCCTCGGGATACGAGAACCTGGCGTTCTCGGCCGCCACCAGCAGGTCGCACATCATCGCCGCCACCATGGCACCGCCCACGCACCAGCCGCCGACCGCGGCGATCACCGGCTTCTCGGTCGTGATGCCCACCGTCGGAATGCAGCGCCACAGTTCCGGCATGTCGGTCACGTCTGCGCCGCCTGAAAACGCCTCGTCACCGGTACCGGTGAGCACCGCCACTTTCTGCGCCGAGGCGTCGAAGGCGGCAAAGGCCTGCTGCAATTCGATCGCCGTCCGTGCGCAGATCGCATTGCGTCGCTCGGGGCGGTTGATCGCGATCACCGTGGTGCCGTCATCATGGTTGGTCACCAGTACCTTTTGCATGTTTGTTCTCCTTGTTGTTGCGTTGCGTTCATTGGCCCCGGTTCATTGACGACGCAGGCGCGCATCGACCGCGCAACAGGCGCCCGCACTGACCAGCAATGAATTGACATCCAGTTCGAAATCGCCTTCGCCGATGTCGTGTGCGAGCCAGGAAATGCGCACGATCGCATCGACCACGGCGTCGAGCGCCAGCGCCTGGCCGCGATAGCCACGCCGCCGCTGTCCGACTTGTGAACGATGTCCGGCGAGACGATCTTCATCACCACCGGAAAGCCGAGATCAGCGGCGATCCGGGCGGCAGCTTGCGCATCGCTTGCCAGGCGCGCATTGTTCACCGGCACACCGTAGGCCGCGAGCAGGGTCTTGGCCGCGCTTTCATCGAGCACACCGCGCAGCGCGTTTGCCGCCGGCCCGGCGCCGGGCGGTCGCAGCGCCGCATCCCGACCCACCCAACTGCTGCGCGCATGCCAGGCCACCAATGCATCGATCGCCTCACCGGTGAAATCGGTATACGGCACAGCGTACTTCGACAGCACCGCGCGCGCACCGTCACCCGCCCTGCCTGGTTGCATTACATAGAAAGCCGGCTTGCGCTCGTGCCCATGGGCATCGGCCATGCCGGCCACCAGTTCCTCGGCCAGTCGTGGCAGCATCGGCGCGGTGGTGATCGGCAGCAGCAACGCGTCGGTGCCGGCGTCATCGCAGAGGATTTGTGCGGTCGCCTTGGAAACATTGGCGGCCTCGTCGAACTTGCGCCCGCCCAGGTCGATCGGATTCTGTGCCTGGCCGGCTGAGTAGAAGGCGTCGAAGCGCGCTGCGGTCTCGCCTGCGAAACGCGCCAGCCCGACACCGCGCGCCGCCAGCGCATCCGCAGCCAGCGCGCCAGCGCCGCCGGAGGTGGTGAGGATCGCCACCTTGCGCACCGCCACGCCCGGGTGGCGCACCATGGCTGCGGCCAGCGTGATCATCGCACCGGGGTCTTCGAGCAGGGTCACTTGTTCTTCACGGCAAATCGCGGCAAACACGGCATGGCTGCCGGCAATGCTCGCGGTATGCGAAAACGCCGCCTGCGTGCCGGCCTCGGTGCGCCCGACCTTCACCACAAGCCAAGGCTTGCCGGCGGCCCGCGCGCGGCGCGCCGCCGCCACGAAACGCGCCGGGTCCTTGATGCCTTCGACATAGCTGCAGATCACGCCGGTGTACGGGTCGTCGATCAGATGGTCGACGAAATCGGCAAGCTCGAGGTCGGCCTGGTTGCCCACCGAGATGCAGTGCGAAAAGCCGACGCCGACCGCCATCGCGCGGTCGAATATGGTGGCCATCAGAGCGCCGCTCTGGCTGACAAAGCCGATGCGGCCGACCAGCAGGGTAGCGACATCGAGCGCAGGGGAAGAGCAAAGGATCACCCGATTGGCCGGGCTGATCACCCCCAGGCAGTTCGGCCCGATCAGGCGCATGCCGCCGGCCCTGGCGATGGCGACGATCTCGCGCTCGAGCTGGGCGCCCTCGGCCCCTGCATCCGAGAACTTGGCGGTGATGATGATGCCGCCGCGCGCGCCGCGCGCAGCGCAGGCTGGCATTGCCGGGAAAGTAATGCAATTGCAGCGTCGACAGCGCCGCTTACGCCAGGTGTTTCTTGAAATGGGCGATGGTGCGCTCCCATGAAAGCTTGGCCGCAGCCTCGTTGTAGCGCGGCGTCGAGTTGTTGTGAAAGCCGTGCTGCGTGCCTGGATAGATGTGCACCTGGTGCGCGACGTTGTTGGCCTTGAGAGCGGCTTCAAAAGCCGGATAGGTAGCGTTGATGCGTTCGTCGTTCTCCGCCAGATGGCATACCAGCGGCGCCTTGATGCGCGGCACACTCGCCGTATCGGCCGCCACGCCGTAATAGGGCGCGCCGGCATGCATGTCGGTACCCAGTTGCGCTGCCAGAAAATTGACCACGCCTCCGCCATAGCAAAATCCGGTAACGCCGAGTTTGCCGCTGGAGAGCTTGTGCGCTTTCAGGAAGCGCGCGCTATTGAGCATGTCGGTGCGCAGCTTGGCCTGGTCGAGCCCGCCCTGCAGGTTGCGGCCGTCATCATCGTTGCCCGGATAACCGCCGACCGGCGCCAGGCCGTCCGGCGCCAGCGCCAGGAAGCCCTCCACTGCGGCGCGCCGCGCCACGTCCTCGATATAGGGGTTGAGGCCGCGGTTCTCGTGGACCACCAGCACCGTGGGGAACGGCCCGGCCCCGGCCGGCTGCACCAGGTAGCCACGCATGTTGCCGGAATTGCCGCCCGGCGAAGGGTAGGTCACGTAGTTCGCCTTCATGCGCTGGTCGGTGAACGAAATGGTCTGCGCCTGGGCGTAGCGTGGCAGCAATGCCTGCGCCATCGCCAGACCGGACCCGCCCACCAGCGCCAGCGAGGCGGCGCGGCTGAGGAACTCGCGGCGATCAATGCGGCCATGGCAGTACTCGTCATACAAGTCGAACACCCGTTGATCGATTTCCTGTTGCGTGATGCCTGGCGGCGCCGGCCGTTCCTCAAGTTGCAAATCACTCATTGCGTCTCTCCGGGATAATCGGGCAAATGCCCGTCAGGCGGCAATATTAACGTGAGGCCGGCTCTGCGCGGTGCGTGACCCATGTTGCGCACCGGTTTCGTGCTCCGGGCCGATATGTAACGGCGTGTAATCGATGTACACGCGTCGGGCCAGGCGTCGTTATTCACGCACCGGCCCGCTCTCGGGCCATTTACCGCGAAGGAAACGCCAATGAACTTGATCAAACACATCGCGCTGGTGAGCGCAATCGCCCTGGTCCCCGCATGGGCCCTGGCCCAAACCACGGCACCCGGCGCCGGCACGCCGCCTGCCGCCAAGGGAGAACGCAGCAAGGGCGAGCGCGGCGATCGTGGCGAGCGCATGAAGGCCGCCGACAAGAACGGCGACGGCGCCATCAGCAAGGCCGAAGCGGACGCCGCCGGGATGACGCGCCTGAGCAAGAACTTCGACAAGCTCGACGCCAACAAGGATGGCAAGGTGACCCGCGACGAGATGAAGATGGCACGCAATGAGCATCGCGGCCAACACAAGGGCGGACACGCGCCCGCTGCGTCGCCGGCCACTCCGGCGGCACCGGCAACCAAGTAAACCCGCGGCGAGAAGTCCGGAGCCGCTTCAAGGCAGGCCCGCTTCGGCAACGAAGCGGGCCTTTTCATTGCCGGGATCAAGCGCGGGCAAGTTTCAGCGTGGCGGCAAGCGCGAAACCGCACCTTATGCTTATAATCAAAAGGTCATTGAGGCCGGAGTGCGGTTTTCGAACCTGCCCGGCTTCCATTGAGAAAGTACCCGGCAAGGCTGGCATGGTTGGCCGGAATCTTGCTTAAAAAACTAACAAGCGTTTGCCGCTGTTGCAGCGGCCCAGTCTGCTTGCCAGGCGCTTGGATATTGACTACGAAGGCGTTCGCAGCTTTGTCTGCGAACACTCTTAACCGAGGAGAACATCGCATGACCACGCGCAAAACCGTACTCGCAGTCGCAACCGGCTTGGCTCTGGCGCTCGGCGCCGGCAGTGTCTTGGCCCAGACCAAGTGGGACATGCCCACGCCCTACCCCGACAGCAACTTCCACACCAAGAATGTGCGCCAGTTCGTCGATGAAATCGCCAAGGGCAGCGGCGGCAAACTGCAGATCACCGTGCACCCGGCCAATTCACTCATCAAGCATCCGGAAATCAAGCGCGCGGTGCAAACCGGCCAGGTGCCGATCGCCGAAGTGCTGATCTCGGTGCTTTCCAACGAAGCCGCGGTCTACGCCTTCGAATCAATTCCCTTCCTCGCGCCAACCACCGCGCAACAGAAAAAGCTGTGGGACGCCGCCCGGCCGCACTTAGTCAAGCGGCTCGAGGCGCAGGGCATGGCGCTGCTCTACTCGGTGGCCTGGCCGCCTTCGGCGATCCACAGCAAGAAGGAGATCAACTCGCTGGCTGACCTTAAGGGCGTGAAACTGCGCACCTATAGCGCCATCACCTCGCGATTCGGTGAATTGGCCGGTAGCGTTCCTGTATTGATCGCCGCCCCTGAAGTGGCACAGGCATTCAAGACCGGCATGGTGGACGCGCAAATCAACTCATCGTCGGGCGGGGTCGACACCCAAACCTGGGACTTCACCACCCATTTGTACGATGCAGGGGTAATCTCTCCGCAAAACGTCATATTCGTCAACAAGGCCGCCTGGGCCAAACTCGATGCCGCCACGCAGACGGTCGTCATGAACGCAGCGGCGGCCGCCGAGAAGCGCGGCTGGGATATACGCGAAGAGGAACACAACCGAAGTCTGCAGATGCTCGCCTCCAAGGGCGTCAAGGTACTCAAGCCAAGCCCCAAGCTGGCCGCCGAGTTCGCCGAAATCGGCAAGAAGATGACCGCTGAATGGCTGGAGAAGGCCGGCGCCGAAGGCCAGGCGATCATCAAGGCCTACGGCAACTAAAGGTCGCGCATGCGCGCCTTTCTCGAAGCGACCTACCGGTTCTCCGGGGTCGCGGCCGGGTTTTTCCTGGTGTTGATAGGCGCGCTGTCGCTGATGCAGATCAGCGGGCGCCTGTTGGGCTTCGCCGCACACTCGTTCGACGAATACGCCAGCTACTGCATGGCGGCGTCGACCTTTCTGGGCCTGACCTGGACCTTTCGTTGCAACGAGCATATCCGCCTGACCCTGCTGCTGTCACGCACCGGTGGCGGCGTGCGCCGCGCCATGGAAATTCTCTGCCTTGCCGTCGCTACCGGCATCATCGGTTTTTTCGCCTGGTCAACCATCCAGATGACCTGGACTTCCTTCACCTTGAAGGAGCCGTCGCAGGGCCTGGTACCGATTCTGTTGTGGATTCCGCAATCCAGCATGGCGGCGGGCTTGAGCGTGATGGTGATCGCACTGCTCGATGACCTGATCGTCACCGTTTCGGGCGGCGCGCCGTCCTACGACACAATCGCAGCGCCGACCGACAACACACCAAGCTTCGAGCGCTGATGGAACTCTGGGCCGTTTCTCTGATTCTGCTCGCGGTGTTTGCGCTATCGCTGGTCGCCAGTTTGTGGATCGCCATTGCCCTCTTGGGCGTCGCGGTACTGGCGATGACCGCTTTCACCAACTCGCCCCCCGGCTTGCTGATGGCCACCACGGTCTGGGGGTCGAGTGCCAGCTGGTCGCTTACCCCGCTGCCGCTATTCATCTGGATGGGCGAAATCCTGTATCGCACGCGACTCTCGCAAGACATGTTTCGCGGCCTGGCGCCATGGGTCGAGCCGCTACCGGGCCGCCTCATGCATACCAACGTGATCGGCTGCGGCATTTTCGCGGCGATCTCGGGTTCATCGGCGGCCACCGCCGCCACCATCGGGCGCATCACCATTCCGGAACTGAAAAAGCGCGGCTACGACGAGCGCATGGCGATCGGCTCGCTGGCCGGCGCCGGCACTCTGGGCCTGTTGATCCCACCTTCGATCATGATGATCGTCTACGGTGTGGCCGCCGATGTTTCGGTGGCGCGCCTGTTCGTGGCCGGCGTTCTGCCGGGCATCATGTTGATGTCGCTGTTTTCGGGATTCATCGTGCTGTGGGCCCTGTTTAATCCGGCGCGCACGCCGCCGCGTGAGGCTTTCACCAGCCTGCGGCAAAAAATCTGGGCCGCGCGCCTGCTGATCCCGACCGGATTCCTGATCATCATGGTGATCGGCTCGATTTATGGGGGCATCGCCACCCCGACCGAGTCGGCGGTGCTGGGCGTGGTGGGCGCGCTGGCGATCTCGATGGCCGGCGGGTCGCTCAGCCGCGCAGCCTTCGCCAGCAGCGTGATGGGCGCAATGCGCACCTCATGCATGATCGCCTTCATCCTGACCGGTGCCTCGTTTCTCACCGTGGCGATGGGCTTCACCGGCATTCCGCGCGCCATGGCCACATGGATCGGGGTGCAGGGCTTTCAACCCTGGCAACTGATTGCGGTGCTGACAGTATTGTTCATGATCCTCGGCATGTTCTTAGACGGCATCTCGATGATCGTGCTGACCGCATCGGTGATCTTGCCCTCGGTGAAGGCCGCCGGCATCGACCTCCTGTGGTTCGGCATCTACATCGTGCTGGTGGTCGAGATGGCGCAGGTGACCCCGCCGGTGGGCTTCAACCTGTTCGTGCTGCAGGGCCTGACCGGCAAGGACATGTTCTATGTCGCGCGGGCGACGCTGCCGTTCTTCTTCCTGATGGTGCTCGCGGTGATCCTGATCTGGGTGTTTCCCGAGATCGTCACCTACCTGCCTAGCAAGATGTTCAACATGGGCTAGGCCGTTGAGGAAACACAGAACCAGTCCGTAGGTCGAGAAAGTCGCTCTTGCACGATGTTGAATCGAAAAGATTCTTCGTTCGAGAATCCGAATTCCAGGGACTTATTCAGCGTTTTTTTAGCGAAAAAACGCCGACGTTGCCTTGCGGCGTGGTCAAGGCCGCTTGGCGTCGGGCCAGCGCACCACGGCCGCAGGCACCGTTGCAGAACGGCCACGACCGGGTTGCACGCTGAATCACGGGTGTCAGCGGATCCTCTACGTGAGGTCAGGTTTTCTTGTCGCTTTCGGCCCTATCATTTTTCGGCTTTTCGGCGTCGCCGATCACAGTTTTCAGCGGGCACACGGATACGGCCGGGCATTTCTTGCAGCCGACAACGATCGCAATCGGACAAACGGTCATGGGGTGCCCTTCAAAGGCGCTGGAAGCGCGCCAGCATAGACCTATTTCATCTCACACGGTGGCGATCGGCGTCGCCGGCGAACCCACCGCACCGGGCAGCCGCAAGGGCGGCGCAGTCAGGAAGCAGCGGCTGCGCCCTTGCGCGCGAAGCCAGTCGGCCAGGTCCTTCAGCCACCAGATCTCGCCTAACGGAATGCCGAGTTTGAACAGGCAGTGATGGTGCAGAGGCAGCGCCGGGCGCCGGCCTTCCTGCGCCTTCGCCGGATGCGTCTCCACCGCGTAGTTGTCGGCGATCAGCGCAGCCACGCCGGAATCGGAGATCCACTTGAGCAGCTTGTCGTCGCGGCCGTCAAGCCCGCAGCAGGCGTTGTCCAGCACCTTCATGTCAGGCTGTTTGTTCATGCCCAACATCAGGTCGGTCCATCCGGTGTAGAGCAGCAGCATGTCGCCCTCTTCGACTTCCACCTGATCGGCCTCGAACACGCGCATCAGTTTGTCGTAACCCACCGCGGTGTGGGCATCGCCATAGTGCGCGCGCAGATTGGCCACCACGCCGCGCCCCTGCACGCCCTTGACGGCGAAATTCTCTATGCCCAGTTGCCGCGCACCGCCGTGCTCGCCGCAATCATGCTCCATACCGCCGGCGGCCAGCGCGTCGTAGCGCTTCGGCCCGCAGATGTCTTCATCGCCGCGATAGCCGTTGTAGTACACCTTCTCGGGTGTGCCATCGCCGTCGGCATCGAACCATGAGCCGACGTGCGCGAACGAATCCCACTGCGTGGAGTACTGCAGCGACATGATCACCAGGTCGTCGGAGACGATGTCGCTGTTCTGCCGGTCCATGCGCTCGAACGGAAAGTTGAACACCGGCTTGCCCTCGCGCAAGGTCGGCTTCAACTGCGGCGGCAGGCGGCGCGGGTTGACCACATTGCCGCCGGGATAATCAAGCGGCATCGACAGGCAGAAGGCCTGGCCCTCGCGGATTTCCAACGCGGCGCGCTTGACGCGGTCCGCGGTCAGGAGGTTGAGGCGGCCGAGTTGGTCATCGGCACCGAAGTCGCCCCAGGTTGAGCCTTCGGGTTTGTTTTTCCAGCGCATGAGGTCTCCCTATTGATGTTTGGCTGAGGCTGCGAGACTAGCATCGCCAACGCGGCGTGGCCAATCGAAATAGATACCAGTGGGCCGCCTTGCTCGTAGCCAAGACAAGGCTGAACCAGTCCCTGGAATTCGGCTCCGCGAACGCAGAGTTCTTTCGATTCAACTCCGTGCAAGAGCGACTTTCTTGAGCCGCGGATTTTTTCAGCGTTTCCTTAAGCGCACGCATCGCCAGGCCCGGAGCTGCAACTCAATCGTCCGCGTTGTCATCCAACTCGGGAAACAAGACTGAGGTGAACCCGAACTTCGACATGTCACGAATCCGCATCGGGTACAGGATGCCCCACAGGTGGTCGCATTCATGCTGCACAACGCGCGCATGGAAACCCTCCGCCTCGCGCTCGATCGGTGTACCGAACTGGTCGAACCCGGCGTAGTGTATGCGCAGGCTGCGCGCCACGCTGCCGCGCATGCCGGGCACAGACAGGCATCCTTCCCAGGCTTCTTCAGCCTTATCGTCCAGTGGCGTAATGACAGGATTGATCAACACCGTTTTCGGTACCACGGGCGCATCCGGATAGCGCGGGTTGATGTGCTCGGAACCGAAGATCACCACCTGAAGATTCACGCCGATCTGCGGCGCTGCGATGCCCGCACCGTTGGCCGCCTGCATGGTTTCTTCCAGGTCGATGAGCAGCGCATGCAGTTCGGGCGTGTCGAAGTGCTCCACGCTGGCGGATGCCAGCAGCAGGCTGGGCTCGCCCATTTTCAGAATTGGCCGGATCATTGTCTGAGGAAACCTTCGAGTATGCGGTGTACCCGCCCCATCGCGCCCTGCATGACCGCGCCCAACTGTTCCAGCGCAATCGCCTGCGCGCTGGCGCCCTTGCCTGCCGCATGGTTGACCACTACCGACAGACAGGCATAGTCGAGCCCGAGTTCGCGCGCCAGCGCGGCCTCGGGCATGCCGGTCATGCCGACCAGGTCGCAGCCGTCGCGCTCCATGCGGCGAATTTCGGCCGCCGATTCCAGGCGTGGCCCCTGCGTGGCCCCATACACGCCGCCATCGTGCACTGTCGCGCCCACCCGCCGCGCAGCGTCCAGGATGCGCTGACGCAGCCTTGCCGCATAGGGCCAGGTGAAATCGATGTGCGATACGGCGGTGCCGATGCTCGATTCCGGCCCCTCAAAAAACGTGTGCTGCCGTCCATGCGTGTAGTCGATGATCTGATCCGGCACCACCAGCGCGCCGGGGCCGAAATCCTCGCGAATGCCGCCCACCGAGGTCACCGCGAACACGCCATCGACGCCAGCCTCGCGCACCGCCCACAGGTTGGCGCGATAGTTGATCTGGTGCGGCGGAATGGTGTGGCCGTGGCCGTGGCGCGGCAGGAACACCACTTCATGATCGCCCAAAAGCCCGAAGGTGAGCGCCCCCGACGGCTCGCCGTACGGCGTGCGCACCACTTCGCTATGCCTCACTACCAGCGTCGCCAGGCTGGTCAGCCCGCTGCCGCCGAACACGGCGTACATCACATGCCTTTCACGGCGTGCACCGCCGGCAGGTTGCGCCACAGGCCGGAGACATCCATGCCGTAGCCGAACACATAGCGATCCGGCACGCTGATGCCGACAAAATCGGCAGCGATCGGCTTGGCCTTGGCAATCCGCTTCTCGCAGAACACCGCGCAATAAAAGCGCGCTGCCCCCATTGCCAGCACGCGGCGCCGGACCTCGGCCATGGTCTCGCCTTCATCCAGGATGTCGTCCAACACCAGCACGGTACGCCCTTCCACCTGGCGCGAAGGCTCGACCTTCCAGCGCAGTTCGCCGCCGTGTGTCTTGTCGCCATAGCGCGAGACGTGGATGTAGTCGAACTCCAGCGGAAAGCCCAGTTGCGTCAGCAGATGCCCGGCGAACACCGTCGCACCGCCCATGACGGCCAATACCAACGGGCCTGAATTGCCTATCGCAGCGGTGATTTCACCGGCCATGCGCGTGGTGGCGGCAGTACATGCGGCAGCGCTGACCAGAATGTCGGAATCGGCCAGGAGGCTGGCGGCCTCGGCGTTATCCATGCGCGGCTCCGGTCTGCTTGAGGTAAGCGTCGAATTCGGCACCGATCTCGTGATGCTTGCGACCAAGATCGACCGCCGCCTTCATGTAGCCCAGCTTCGAGCCACAGTCATAACGGGTGCCGGCGAAACGATGGGCGAACACCGGTTCCTCGCCAAGCAAGGCGCTGATCGCATCGGTGAGTTGCAACTCGCCTCCGGCGCCCGGCACCACCTGCTCGATCAATTCGAAAATACGCGGCGACAGGATGTAGCGCCCCACCACCGCAAGGGTCGAGGGCGCCGCTTCCGGCGCCGGCTTCTCGACAATACCGGTCACGCGCTCGGTGCGCTCGTCGACCGGCTGGGTACTGACGATGCCGTACTGGTGCGTTCGTTCGCGCAGCACATCCTCCACCCCCAGCACGCTGCCGTTATGGCGGTGCGCGCAATCGACCATCTGCTTGAGTGCGCCGGGTTTGCCGTCGATCAGGTCGTCGGCCAAAATCACCGCGAACGGCTCATCGGCAACCACGTCACGCGCGCAACCGACGGCATGCCCCAGGCCCAGCGGTTCGGCCTGGCGAATATAGACGCAGGAAATACCCTTGGGCAACACGCTCCGTACCACTTCCAGCAGGTCATTCTTGTGCTTGGCCGCCAGTTCGGTCTCCAGCTCATACGCCTTGTCGAAATGGTCTTCGATGGCGCGTTTTGTACGCCCGGTGACGAAGATCATGTCAGTGAGGCCGGCCTCGATGGCCTCTTCGACGGCGAACTGGATCAGCGGCTTGTCAACGATCGGCAACATCTCCTTGGGCGTGGCCTTGGTGGCCGGCAGGAAGCGGGTGCCGAGGCCCGCGACCGGGAAAATCGCCTTGCGGATTTTTTTCATGTTGGTTCCAGTAGGTTCTTCAATCCAGCTTCGTCGAGCACCGTCACGCCGAGATCCTGCGCACGCAAAAGCTTGCTGCCGGCCTCTGCGCCGGCGACGACATAGTCGGTCTTCTTAGACACCGACCCTGCTACCTTGGCCCCCCTTGCTTCAAGTTGCGCCTTGGCATCCTCGCGGCTCATGTTCGGCAGTGTACCGGTCAAGACGAAGGTCTTGCCCGCCAGAGCGCCTGTCGCGCCGGTTTGGGGCGCGCCTTCTTCCCAATGCACCCCTGCGGCGCGCAGTTGCAGAACGACTTCGCGATTGTGCGGCTGGCGAAAGAATCGCACTACCGATGCAGCCACTACCGGGCCCACATCGTTGACCTCGGCCAACTGTGCCTCATCGGCAGTGATCAACGCATCGAGGTTGCCGAAGTGGCGCGCCAGATCGCGCGCGGTGGCTTCGCCGACCTGGCGGATGCCGAGCGCGAAAACGAAGCGGGACAGGCTCGTCGCCTTGGATTTCCCGATGGCATCCAGCACGTTTTGCGCCGACTTGTCGGCCATGCGCTCCAGCGCCACCAGGCTTGCGAGGTCGAGGTGATACAGGTTGGCCGCTGTGCGCACCACATCGGCATCGACAAGTTGCTCGACCAGCTTGTCGCCAAGCCCTTCGATATCCATTGCCCGCCGCTGCGCGAAATGCAGCAAGGCCTGTTTGCGCTGGGCCGCGCAATACAGGCCGCCTGTGCAGCGCGCGATGGCCTCGCCCTCCTCGCGCACCACCTCGGACTGGCATACCGGGCAGTGCGTGGGCATGCGGAAGTAGTCGACTACCTCGCGCGGCCCGGCTTGCGCCACCATCATCACCTCGGGAATCACGTCGCCGGCGCGGCGCACGATCACCAGATCGCGCCGCCACACATCCTTGCGCCGCACTTCGTCCTCGTTGTGCAGGGTCGCGTTGGTCACGGTGACGCCGCCCACGAACACCGGCTTCAGGCGCGCCACCGGCGTGATGGCGCCGGTGCGCCCGACCTGCACCTCGATATCCTCGACCTGCGTCTGCTCCTCCTGCGCGGGAAACTTGTGGGCGATGGCAAAGCGCGGTGCCCGCGACACATAACCCAATGCGCGCTGCCAGGCAAGGCGATTGACCTTGTAGACGACGCCGTCAATATCATAAGGCAGGGCATCACGGCGCGCGCCCACCGAGGCATAGAAAGCGGCCAGGCCGGCCGCACCGCTGACCAATGCACGCTCGTCGCACACCGGCAATCCGAAGTCGGCGAACCAGTCAAGCAAGTGCGCATGCGTGGCAGGCGATTCCATCCCTTCGATGGCGCCCACCCCATAGGCGAAAAAGCGCAATGGCCGGTGCGCGGTAATGCGCGAATCGAGTTGCCGCAGGCTGCCGGCCGCAGCGTTGCGCGGATTGACGAACTCCTTCTCGCCTGCCTGCGCCTGGCGGCGATTCAGTGCAACGAAGTCATGCTTGAACAACAGCACTTCACCACGCACTTCCATCAAGCGTGGCAGCGAGGTGCCGGCCAGGCGCAAGGGAATCGTCCGGATGGTGCGCACGTTGGCCGTGACATCCTCGCCGGTTGCACCGTCGCCGCGGGTAGCCGCCTGCACCAGCACTCCCTCCTCGTAGGTCAGGCTCATGGCCAGCCCATCGAACTTGAGTTCGACGGCATACTCGACCATGTCCACATCGAGGCTTTCACGCACCCGTTTGTCGAAGGCTTCGAGCTCGGACTGATCGAACGCATTGTTCAGGGAAAGCATCGGTTGTCGATGTTTCCACTCGGCAAAGCCGTTCTGCGGCGCGCCCCCTACGCGCTGGGTGGGCGAATCCGGCACCCGCAATTCGGCGTGGGCCGCCTCCAGGGCCTGCAACTCGCGGAACAGGCGGTCGTACTCGGCATCCGCCACGCTGGGGGCATCCAGACCGTAATATTCATGCCCATAGCGTTGCAGAAAACCGCGCAACTCCGCGGCACGGATTGCCGCCGCCTCAAGCCCTGGCGCGCCTGGCGCAGCCCCTGCGCTCATGCAAACAGACGCAGCGCCAGCGGACCTCCGGATGGCAGGCCCGCCGCTTCCATGCGCCCCTGGACGGCGGCGACCTCCTGGCCGATACGGGTAAGCATCCCATCATCCAGCACGCGCTGGTTGTCGTCGACGATCTTCGCCTCCAGACCCTTGGCCAGGGTGCGCGCGCAATGCGCCATCAGGCCAAAAGCGGAAGCGTCACGCGGTACACGCGGCACATCGAGCATCAGGGACACGGCTGCGGGCGCGCTCTGGCGCAGGGTCAACAATTCAAGCCCGTTGTCGTCACGGCGTCGGAATACCGCATCGTCTTCGCGCTTGAAGCCGTTGGCCTCGGCCAGGCCGCGAAACTTGGTTTCGGCAAAGGTGCTCGTAGCCACCAGGCTGATGCCGATTTGCACATCGACCTCGGCGCAGAAGGCATCGAGTTCGGCGGCATTGGTAAGCGGGTTCTGCGAGCCTGTCCACGCCACCTGCGCGCCGCATTGCTCTGCCAATGTTTCAATCGAGCGTTGGAATCCGGAAAGGTCGGCCTCGCGAATCGGCCCGCTGCGATCGGTCAATTGCAGACCGACCCGCGCTTTCGAATACAGGGTGTCGCCGACCAGCGCTTCCCAGGCCTGCGCCTCGCGCTTGTAGCCGTCGCATCCCGCCATCCGCGCCAGGCCCATCCCGGCCACCAACTCGGCCACCGCCTGGGCGGCCCGCGGCGTATCGAATTCAAGTTCGGCGATGACATCGATGCGCGGATCGAGTTCCGCCATCGCATTGGGCATGCCGCTTGGGCGCGGGGCTGAGCGTGGTGCGGGCGCGGCAACCGCATCAGGCACAGTCTCGCTTACGGCGTCCCAATGCGGATCGACGCGCGCTTGGGCCTGGTCGGGAGGTGCCGGTGCCGGTTCGGCATCCGCCGCCACGCCGCGCCCGCTCAACAGGACATCCTCGTGGCCCGAAACGAAACCGCGCGCTGCCTTGCGGTATTTGCGCTCCTGCCATTTGTTGAAGCCGATCACGCCTACGATCACGGCCACGCCCAGAGCCAGCAAGCCCATCTGCAATTCGCTCAACGCATCCCCCCTTGATCGCGCACGCCAACCACCCTGCGGATGCGGCGAATATCCGCCAGCAGCATGCCGGCTATACCGCCACCGGCTCGCGCAAGCGCGCCGCCTGGTCCATGTCGACCGCAACGATACGCGACACGCCCAGTTCCTGCATGGTCACACCGATCAACTGGTGCGCCATTTCCATGGTGATCTTGTTGTGGCTGATGAACACGAACTGGGTGTCCTCGGACATCTTCTTGACCAACTGGCAGAAGCGCTCGGTGTTGGGGTCGTCGAGTGGCGCATCGACTTCGTCCAACAGACAGAAAGGCGCCGGATTGAGACGGAACATCGCAAACACGAGCGAGGTCGCGGTGAGCGCTTTTTCCCCACCCGAGAGCAGGTGAATCGAGGCATTTTTCTTGCCCGGCGGTTGCGCCATCACCTGCACGCCGGCATCGAGAATCTCGTCGCCGGTCATGATGAGCCTGGCCTCGCCGCCACCGAACAGGGCCGGGAACAGCTCGCCGAAATGGCGATTGACCTCATCGAAGGTCGCCTTGAGCAATTCGCGTGTCTCGCGATCGATCTTGCGAATCGCATCTTCGAGTGTCGCCACCGCTTCCATCAGGTCATTGAACTGGCCGTCGAGGAAACCCTTGCGCTCGGTGGCGGCTGCCAGTTCGTCGAGCGCCGCCAGGTTGACCGCGCCCAGGGCCGCGATTTCCTGCGCCAGGCGCTGCAAGTCAGTAGACAGTGCGCCGGCGCGGACGCCGCCAAGCCTGGGCAGTAGCGCAGCCTCGTTCGCCTGCGCCTCCACCAGCAACTGCATGTTCTGTTCCTGCGCCAGGCGTGCGGCCTGTTCCTTCAGACGCAGGTCGCCGACCCGGTTGCGCAAGGGTTCGAGTTTCTGCTCCGACTTCAGGCGCGCTTCATCCATGCCGCGCAACTGCGTGGTCAGGCCGTCGAGTTCGGTTCGTACCCGCGCCAAAGCCTGCTCGCGCATGAGCCGCAGGTCGAGCGCCGCCTGCAGGCCGTTTTGCACCACGGCGTCGTCAAGCGCTTCCAGTTCCGCACGAGTATCCACCGATTGCTGCAGCAGGCGTTCGATTTGCGCGGCTATGCCGCGCGCATTGTTTTCCAGTTCGACAATCTTGGCACGGCACTGGCGGGCGTGGAACTCCGCTTCCTGCGCCGACCGCTCGGACTGACGCACCGTCTCACGCTCGGCACCAAGACGCGATTCCGCAGTCTCGGCGTCGCCACGGGCGACTTCAAGCGCCTCCTGCGCGATCGCAACGGCTTCATCAAGCTGTGTGAATTTCTCGCCGGCTTCAGCCAGCCGATCGCTTTCGATCTTTTCACTGGTCGCGATTTCCGCCAGCGCCGCGGCAATCCGCCCGGCGGTCTCAAGGTAGCGCGCCAGGGCCTCTTCGTCCTTGACCACATCCAGTTGCAACTCATGCAGGCGCTGCCTTGCGGACTGCGCTGCCGGCCGCATTTCGGCCAATTGCGAAGTCAAGCGTGTGAGAACGCTCTCGCTACGCGCCACATTGGCCCTAGCTTCGTCCAGATGCAGGTGCTTGGCCTTGATTGCCAGCCCAAGGTTGTCGATCTCGTGGGCCCTGGCAAGCATGCCGGCCTGCTCGGAATCGGCAGCATGAAAGGTGACGGTCTGGCGCCCGATCATGTGCCCGGCCGGTGTTACGAACACCGCACCAGGCGGCAGGCTCGCCCGCCCGGCGAATGCGGCTTCAACCGAAGCGCTGGTATAGCAGCCGCCCAGCCACTCCGATAGCAGACCACGCAGGTTGGCGTCATCAATCCGTAATTGCTTGATCAGGGGCTGCAGTTGCGGCGCAATAACCTGCGCCGACTCAAACACTTCGACGGTGACAAAAGCCAGCTTGGCCGGCGGCGGGTCATTGAAAAACGCCTTGACCCAGTCGAGATTGCGAATTTCCAGTGACGACAGGCGCTCGCGCAGTACCGCTTCGATCGCGGTCTCCCAACCGGGTTCGACATGCAGGCGCTGCCACAGGCGCGGCAATTGCGCCAGCTCATGGCGCTCCAGCCACGGCTGCAGCTTGCCGCTCTTCTGCACTTTTTCCTGCAGTTCCTTTTGCGCACTGATGCGCGCCTCCAGTTCGTGCGTAGCGCGGCTTTGCTGCTGCAACTGCGACTGCGCGCTGTCGCGGGCGGCAGTGGTTGCGGGCAGCGCTTCCTCGAGCGCGGCCAACTGCTCCTCGCGCTCTAAGAGCTCGGCTTGGCGCCGCGTGAGTTCGTAGCGCTTGCGGGCAATCGCCTGCTCGTCCGGCTGATTAAGCCCGTTCTGTTCCATGCGCAGGCGGTCGCGCCGCCCGATCAGCGCTTCAAGTGCGCGCTGGGCGTTGCTCTGGTGCACTCCCTCCACCTGCAACTGCTGCTCGGTCTGCATCACCGTCGAGCGCGCCCCACTGAGCGTCTCCTGGGCGCTGCGTGCGGCGACCTCTACCTCCGGCAGGCGCGCCGCATGCTCGGTGGCGATCTCGGCACCTTCCTCGGCGCGCAATGCGCTGGCCTCGGCTTCGGTAGTCCAGTGAACGATATCGGCCTGGCCCTGGGTTTGCTGTTGCGACCAGGTCTCCTGCTGTGCCGCGAGCTGGTTCAACTGGCCCGACAAACGGGTACGGGCATCGACAATCGAACGAATTTCGGCTTCCAGCCGGCTGACTTCGGCATTCGCGTCATACAGCTCACCTTGCGAGGCGTGCATGCGGTCGCCAGCGGTGTAGTGCGCGGCGCGCATTTCCTCGACCTGCCTCTCGAAACTGCGCAGCGCCGCCGTTTCGGCCTCGAGTTCATTGATGGAGCGCTCGATGTCGCGCGCGTGGCGTTCGCGTTCTGCCGCCGCTTCGTCGCGCCTGAGCATCCACAGCAGGTGCTGCTTCTCGGTCTGCTCGGTGGTGAGAGACCGATAGGTTTGCGCCACCGCAGCCTGGTCGCCGAGTTTGGCAAGTTGGGTCTCGAGTTCACGGCGGATATCTTCAAGCCGCGTAAGATTTTCACGGCTTGAAGACAGGCGCGATTCGGTTTCACGGCGCCGTTCCTTGTATTTCGAGATGCCAGCGGCCTCTTCGAGAAACACCCGCAACTCGTCGGGCTTGGCCTCGATCACGCGCGAGATCATGCCCTGCTCGATGATCGCGTAGGCGCGCGCACCCAGCCCGGTGCCAAGGAAAATATCCTGGATATCGCGGCGGCGCACCAGCTGGTTGTTGATGAAGTAACTCGATTCACCCTGGCGCGTGAGAATGCGCTTGACGGCGATCTCGCTGTACTGGCCCCATTGGCCCATGCCGGCGTGCGGCGCTGCGCCGGTATTGTCAAACACCAGTTCCACGCTGGCCCGTGCCACCGGCTTTCTTTGTGCAGAGCCGTTGAAAATCACGTCCTGCATCGACTCGCCGCGCAAGGCCGAAGCCCTGGATTCGCCCAGCACCCAGCGTACCGCATCGATGATGTTCGATTTGCCGCAGCCATTGGGCCCGACAATGCCGACCAATTGGCCCGGAACTGCAACAGTGGTGGCTTCGACAAACGACTTGAAGCCGGCAAGCTTGATGGAGGTCAATCGCACGATTTTTGGTTTTTGCAGGTGAGTCGCAATGCCGCGGCCGATGCCTTTGGCTAGCGTGATATCACCTCTTATAATAACACCCTGTCCCACCCGATTTTGTCTTGACAAAGCGCCTCCAATGCCATCGAAACCAAGCAGGAATCTCGATACCTTTCCGAATCCTTCGCCTGGCCGCGATTACCAGATTCACATGCAGTTGCCGGAGTTCACCTGCCTGTGCCCGCTGACCGGCCAGCCCGATTTCGCCACCCTGCTGCTCGATTACGTGCCGGATCGCAAATGCGTCGAGCTCAAGAGCCTCAAGCTGTATGCCTGGAGCTTTCGCGACGAAGGCGCGTTTCACGAAAAAGTGAGCAACATGATTCTGGACGACATCGTCGCCGCCACTTCCCCGCGCTTTGCGCGCCTCACCACCAAGTGGTATGTGCGTGGCGGCATTTTCACCAATGTGGTCGTCGAGCATCGCAAGAAGGGTTGGAAGCCGGCGCCCCGCGTCGACCTCACCCAGTTCGCGTCCGAATCGGCAATCCGCGGTTAGAGCCCGTTCAAGCAGTCGTCCGCCGATTCAGCCGGCCGACCAACCCAGGGGGTCCTGCCGGTAGTAGGCGGCGAGAAGCCGGTACAGTTCCGGGAATTCGTCAGCCACGTCCTGCGGCCTGGTGAAGAACGCCTCCGACAGTACGGCGAAAAACTCGGCGGGATGCTCGGCCGCATACGGATCGAGCAAGGGACGATCGCAGTGGGCACCACCATCATCTGCTTCCCAGCGCAGCACCTCGCCTGCAAAGGCCTGGTAAGCCTTGAGCATCGCCGCCTCGAAACCACGGCCGTCCAGCCCTTGGTGAAACGCCGGCAGGAACGGCGGCACGCCGGTGGCTTCGCCCTTCAGCATGTCTATTTTGTGTGCAAACTCGTGGATCACCACGTTGTACGCAGGTGCTTCGTCCGATCCCGCCAGGGTCACGTCTTCCCACGACAAAACCACCGGGCCACCCGGCATCGCCTCACCCGATATCACTTCGTCGTAGATGTGCACAACGCCGTCATCGTCGACCGTTTCGCGCCGCGCCACCACTTCTCCCGCGTAGACGATCACGCCGTGCCAGCCGGCATACAGGCTCAAGTCAAGGTTGAGCACCGGCAGGCAGGCCTGGGCGGCGATCGCGAGTTGCGTGGCCTGCGTCACCTCGAAGCCGCCGGCTCCGGCGAACTCCTTGGCGGCGCAGAACAGCGAAACCATTTCACGCAGGCGCAGACGTTCGCCGTCATCGAGGCGGGCAAAAAACGGGTATGCGGCCAGCACGCTGTGCCAGGCGGTGTCGGGAAACGCGTAGCGCTTGAGGAGGCGCTGGCGGCGCCAGGCGGCGATGCGCGCAAGCATGTTCATGTGCGCCGGCGATTGCCAACCGCCAACCCTCCCAGGACCAGGGCGAATCCTAGCGCGTGATAGACCTGCGGCCGCTCGCCCAGCACGATCACGGAAAGCACGCTGCCGAGCACCGGCACAAGATTGAGAAACATGCCGCTGCGATTGGGGCCGATCGCAGCCACGCCCCGATTCCAGAACAGGAAGCACAACACTGACGGACCAATGCCCATGTAGATGTAGCAGGCGATCACCGTCGGCGTCAGGTTCAACTGTCGCGCACCGGCCTCCCAGGCGACCAGCGGCACGAGAGCAAGCACCGAGATGAGCGAAAGAACGGCGACAAACGATGTCGGGTGAATGGCGAACGGGCGCTTGATGATGAGTACCGTGTAAGCAGCCCACAGCAGCATCGCCAGGCATACGATCAGGTCGCCGGGATTGAAGGCCAGTGTGGCCGCGCGCGTCATGTCACCTGCGACGATGACCCAGAAGGCACCCGCGAAGCACAGCATCATCCCGACGATCTGGCTGCGCCGCATGGTTTCGCCCAGCGCCAGCCACGACAGTCCCATGATGAAAAACGGTACCGTCGCATTGAGCAGCATGGCATTGATCGCGGTCGTGTGCGCCACGCCGGCGTAGGACAGGGCGTTGTAGCCGGCCCCGCCGATCACCGACAACAGCACCAGCAACCATCGGTTGGCGCGGATCACCGGCCAGTCGCGCCGCAAATGTGGCCATGCCAGCGGCATGATGATCAGCAATGCGACCATCCAGCGGCCCAGCGCCATGACGTTGGGGCCGGAATCGAGCCGGATCGCCCGCGCCGCAACCCAATTGCCGGCCCACATCAGGCAGGCCATGGTAAGGAGCGCATAGGGCGATGCGAACAGCCGGAAAATGGGAGGAGTGGACACGGTTCGCATGGTTGGCGCCGGACCGCAGGCCCGCACCATACGGCAATTATAGGGGCCTCACGCGGATTAAAATGCGGCCATCATGCGCAGCGTTCACGCAAACGTCATTCCACTGCATGCAGGCCTGCCGGCCGGGGCCGATGGCATCGGGCAGGCACGCGAACTGGCGCGCCAAGTGTATGGCGCGACGCCACTTGGCACCGGGGAAGTAGCCTTCGGTCATGCCGAAGCGGTGGCTGCTCTGCTGGTCGAATTACGCTTCGACGCCGATGCCGTGGCCGCCGGCTGGCTCTTCGCCTGGCCAAACTTCGACACGGACTGGCGTGAGCGTTGCGCAACGCGTTTCGGCAACGACGTGACGCAATTGCTCGACGGCCTGGCGCGCTTGCACAAGTTGCGCGACGTGACGCGCCGCGCCAGCCTCGGCGCGGATGCGCAAGGCCAGACCGAAACCCTGCGCAAGATGCTGCTGGCCATGGTGTCCGATGTACGCGTGGTGCTGATCCGACTGGCTTCAAGGGTGCAGACCTTGCGCCATGTCAGCGACCAGCCCGGCCATCCGCAAGGAGCCGTACTGGCGCGTGAAACCCTGGATTTCTATGCGCCGCTGGCCAACCGACTGGGCATCTGGCAGCTCAAGTGGGAACTCGAGGACCTGGCCTTCAGGTTGATGGATCCCGAAACCTACCGCAACATCGCTTCCCTGCTGGCCGTGCGGCGTGGTGAGCGCGAGTCCTATATCGCACGCACCATCGAGGCACTCAAGTCCGATCTGCAGCGGGCCGGCATCCGCGGCGAAGTGCTGGGCAGGCCGAAGCACATTTTCAGTATCTGGAAAAAGATGCGCCTGAAGTCGCTTTCGTTCGATGATTTGTACGACCTGCGCGCCGTGCGTGTGTTGGTCGACAGCGTGCAGGATTGCTATGGCGCGCTGGGGGTGGTGCACAACCTGTGGCAACCGATCCCGAAAGAATTCGACGACTACATCTCGCGCCCCAAGAGCAACGACTATCGCTCCTTGCACACTGCGGTGGTCGGTCCGGACGACCTGGCCGTCGAGGTACAGATACGCACCCACGAAATGCATCGACAGGCCGAGCTTGGCGTGGCGGCGCACTGGCGCTACAAGGAGTCGGATGTCAGGGATTCCACACAATCGGTCAAGAGTGCAGGCGGCTTCGATGCCAAGGTGGCCTATCTGCGACAGTTGCTCAACTGGCGTGACGAAGTGGCGCGCGGCGACTCGGCCACGCAGCCGGACTGGCAGGCGGCAACGTTGAAGGCGCGCCTCGACGACGTCATTTACGTATTGACCCCGCAGGGCCGGGTGGTCGATTTGCCGCATGGCGCCACCGCGGTTGACTTCGCCTATCACCTGCATTCCGATCTCGGACATCGTTGTCGCGGCGCGCGGGTCGACGGCTCGCTAGTACCGCTCAATACGCCGCTGGCTACCGGCCAGCGGGTCGATATCGTTGCGGCCAAAGCCGGCGGGCCATCGCGCGACTGGCTCAATCCAGCGCTCGGCTTTATCGCCAGCAATCGTGCGCGAACCAAGGTGAGGCAGTGGTTCAGTGCGCAGGAACTTGAAGAAACCAGAGCCCACGGGCGCACCTTGGTCGAAAAGGAATTGCAACGCCTGGGCAAGACCGGTACCAGTCTTGAGCAACTTGCCACAACCCTGCAATTCAGCAGCACCGACGCATTGTTCGCAGCGGCAGCCCGCGGCGAATGGAGTTTGCGCAATATCGCAAGTGCATTCACCAGTGATGCGCCGCAGCCGCCGAACGAGGCTCTTCTGACCAAACGCAGCCGCATCGACGCCAGACCCGGGCGCGGCATCCTTATTGTCGGCGTCGATCGTCTGCTGACCCAGCTTGCGCGCTGCTGCAAGCCGGCACCGCCGGATCCGATCTGCGGCTTTGTCGCGCGCGGCAAGGGTGTATCCATTCATCGTGCCGACTGCAGCAACCTCGGCAACCTGCTCAAGCGCAGTCCGGAACGCATGATCGAGACGCGCTGGGGCGATGCCAGCGACAGTCTGTTCGCGGTAGATGTCGAGATTGAAGCCGCGGATCGTTCCGGGCTTTTGCGCGACATAGGCGAGGTGTTTTCGCGACACCACGCCAATGTGACTGCCTCACGAACCGCTACGCGCAAACTGACAGCACGCATGCTCTTTACCATCGAGATTTCCGGCCTGCCGAGCCTTGCCAACATCCTTGAAGCTCTGCGCGCGGTCAAGGGTGTGGCGACAGCCCGGCGCGCCTGATTGACGCGCGCTCGGTCCCGCGGAGTGCGGACAATCCGGCAACAGGGCAAGGTCGCCGCGCCTGCTGCAAGTGCGCTGGATTGCGTTGCCGCGCTGCAACGCGGAGGCAAGTTCGGCGTAGCTGGCAGCTGCAGGCCTTGGACAGGTGCGACAAAACACGCTAACATTCGGTTTTTGCTGGCGCGTAGCTCAGCTGGTTAGAGCACCACCTTGACATGGTGGGGGTCGTTGGTTCGAGTCCAATCGCGCCAACCAGCAAATTTGCTGACGAGAGAAGTGATGAAAGCGAGCGTTATGACACCGCTGACTAGCTTCGGGATCTCCTGATCCGGTTGACGCTCGTCTTGGTTTTACCTAAAAAGGCGTGGCGTTAAGTCCACGCCTTTTTTGTTTTTGAGCGCCCAAGACCATCGTCTGGCGTTGCCCGCCCCGAGTGGGGCCGAAAAACCCGGGCAGCCCAGCGCTTCGCTTCTTTAGAGGAACTGAAATCATGATCACCGTGCAACTACCCGATGGCTCCAAGCGCGCATTTGACGCGCCCTTGAGCGTGGCTGCGGTCGCGGCCTCGATTGGCCCAGGACTGGCCAAGGCCGCGCTGGCGGGAAAAGTCGACGGGCAGGTCGTCGACACCAGCTACCTGATCGACCGCGACCTGGGCCTGGCGATCGTCACCGAGCGCGATGTCGAAGGCGTGGACCTGATTCGTCATTCGACCGCGCATCTGCTGGCCTACGCGGTCAAGGAATTGTTTCCCGACGCCCAGGTCACGATCGGCCCGGTGATCGAAAACGGCTTCTACTATGACTTTTCATACAAGCGCCCGTTCACGCCCGATGACTTGACGGCGATCGAGAAGAAAATGGCCGAGATCGCCAGGAAAGACGAGACGATCACCCGTGAGGAATGGCAGCGCGATGACGCGGTAAAGTTTTTCGAGTCCATCGGCGAGAAATACAAAGCCGAGATCATCGCCTCGATTCCGGCCGACCAGAAGATCGGCCTGTATCGCGAAGGCAGCTTCATCGACCTGTGCCGCGGGCCGCATGTGCCCTCCACGGGCAAGCTCAAGCATTTCAAGCTGATGAAACTGGCCGGAGCCTACTGGCGTGGCGACGCCAGGAACGAGATGTTGCAACGGATCTACGGCACGGCCTGGGCGAAGAAGGAAGACCTCGACCAATACCTGCATATGTTGGAAGAGGCCGAGAAGCGCGACCACCGCAAGCTTGGCACCGCCCTCGATCTGTTCCACCTGCAGGATGAGGCGCCGGGCCTGGTGTTCTGGCACCCGAAGGGCTGGACCCTGTGGCAACAGGTGGAACAATACATGCGCCACGTCTATCAGGACAACGGTTATCAGGAAGTGAAATGTCCGCAGATTCTCGACCGCCGCCTCTGGGAACGCTCCGGCCACTGGGAGAATTACAAGGACCACATGTTCACCACCGCGTCCGAGCATCGCGACTACGCGGTCAAGCCGATGAACTGTCCGGGACATATCCAGATTTTCAATTCCGGCCTGCGCTCGTACCGCGAGTTGCCGCTGCGCTACGGCGAGTTTGGCCAGTGTCACCGCAACGAAACCACCGGTTCGCTGCACGGCATCATGCGCGTGCGCGGCTTCACCCAGGACGATGGGCACGTGTTTTGCACCGAAGACCAGATCCAGGCGGAGTGCCTGGCCTTCACCCGGCTGTTGCAACAGGTTTATCACGATTTCGGCTTCAACGAAGTGATCTACAAGCTCTCCACGCGCCCCGAGAAGCGCGTCGGTTCCGACCTTTCGTGGGACAAGGCCGAGAAGGCCCTGGCCGAATCACTCGATGCGGCTGGCGTCGAATGGCAGGAACTCAAGGGCGAAGGCGCGTTTTATGGCCCGAAGATCGAATATTCGTTGAAGGATGCGCTCGGCCGGGTCTGGCAGTGCGGCACCATGCAGGTGGATTTCAACATGCCGGAGCGCCTGGGCGCCGAGTATGTGGGCGAAGACAACATGCGTCACATCCCGGTGATGCTGCACCGCGCGATCGTGGGCTCGATGGAGCGATTCATCGGCATCCTGATCGAGAACTCCGCCGGCGCCCTGCCGGCATGGCTGGCACCAATTCAGGCGGTGATCGCGCCGATTACCGATGGGCAGTCGGAATACGCCGCCGAAATACAACAATCCCTTAAGAAACACGGATTTAGAGTCGATGCGGATTTGCGCAACGAGAAGATTTCGTATAAAATCCGCGAACACAGCTTGCAAAAAGTGCCATATCTTCTTGTCGTTGGCGACAAGGAGAAAGCAGCAGGCTCGGTGGCCGTCCGCGCCCGGGGCAATCACGATTTGGGTGTGATGCCCGTCTCAGCTCTCATCGAACGTCTTGCGACGGAAGTTTCGAGCCGAACCTAGGGTTTTGCGGACAGGCCAGTTGTTCATTGATTAAAGGGAGAAGCTCATAGCTCAGGAACGCGCGCAGCGCCTCAACGGTGAAATAACCGCCCGTGAGGTGCGACTGGTTGGTGTAGAAGGAGAGCCTCTCGGGGTCGTATCGATCGCCGATGCGCTGCAAAAGGCCGAGGTGGCCGATCTTGATCTGGTGGAAATCGCACCGCAAGCAGAGCCTCCCGTGTGCCGCATCATGGATTTCGGCAAGTTCCGTTACCAGGAACAAAAGAAAGCCCACGAAGCCAAGCAGAAGCAGAAGCAGATCCAGGTCAAGGAAATCAAGTTCCGACCAAACACGGACGACGGCGACTACAACATCAAGATGCGCAACCTGCTCAAGTTCATTGAGGAAGGCGACAAGGCGAAGATCACCTTGCGCTTTCGTGGGCGCGAAATGGCACATCAGGAATTCGGGCAGCGCCTGCTGGAGCGGGTACGCACCGACACTGCGGAACATGCGATCGTCGAGCAGTTTCCGAAGATGGAAGGTCGGCAGTTGATCATGGTGCTGGCGCCGAAGAAAAAGGATCTGGTGGTGAAGAAAAAGGCGGATGCCAAGCCGGAAGCCAAACCGGCACCGGCGGTCAGCAGCAACACCGCCTGATCTCGAAGGTTTTAGTGCCCGCAGTGGAATGATTGCGGTGGTAGTCAGGTTGCAACCGGTACACGCGGCATTGCAAGAATGCGCGTTATCTGTTCGCAAACCAAAATAAGTGATGTCCTGGTCCATGAAGTGTCCCCATCGGGGTCCACCTGTGCGTCACAATGCAACGGAGTAGTCATGCCCAAGATGAAAACCAAGAAGAGCGCTGCGAAGCGTCTCGTCGTCCGTCCGGGTGGCACCGTCAAGCGCGGTCAAGCATTCAAGCGCCATATCCTGACCAAGAAAACCACCAAGAACAAACGTCAACTGCGTGGCACCGTGGGCGTCTTCGAAACCGACATGAAGTCGGTTGCGCGGATGCTGCCGTACGCCTAAGTACCGACCATCGTTCCGGGTTCACATTTTCGTCAGGAGTAAGCCATGCCAAGAGTTAAACGTGGGGTAACGGCGCGCGCGCGCCACAAAAAAATTCTGACCCTGGCCAAGGGTTATCGCGGCCGCCGGGGTAACGTGTTCCGTGTCGCCAAGGAAGCGGTGATGAAGGCCGGGCAATATGCCTACCGCGACCGGCGCAACAAGAAACGTGTTTTTCGCTCGCTGTGGATCGCCCGTATCAATGCAGCGGCGCGTGAACACGGCTTGACTTACAGCGTGTTCATGAACGGCCTGAAAAAAGCCGCGATCGAGGTTGACCGCAAGGTGTTGGCGGATCTCGCCGTGATGGACAAGGCGGCGTTTGCGCAGATCGTGGGTCAGGTCAAGGGCGCGGCAGCCTGACGCAGTGCGTGAGACGGCAAAAAGGCTGCGCTGTTTTCGCAGCCTTTTTTGTTGCTGTCATTGCGCGGGCGTGGTACCGACATCTGTGCGCCCGACTCACCGCAGTCACCAGCGCGGGAATTCTGCAGACGCTTGAAAATCGCATGGTTCGATGCAAAGACCTGCAGCCAGCAAGATTGGCTTGTTTTTGTAAACGATCGACAATGTTTAACCAGGCATAAGGCACACCCCATGTCAGACCTCAATGCACTGGTAACCCAGGCGTGCGGCGAATTCGCGGCGACCGCGGATCCTGCGCACCTCGAAGAAGCCAAGGCACGCTATCTGGGCAAAGCCGGCGCCATCACCGAGTTGCTCAAGGGCTTGTCGAGGTTGCCGGTCGAGGAGCGTCGCGCACAGGGCGAGACCATCAATGCCGTCAAGAACCGGATCGAGGCCGCGCTGATCCAGCGCCGTGCACAGCTTGCGGATGCCAAATTGCATGCGCGCCTGGCCGCCGAAGCGCTGGACATCAGCTTGCCGGGCCGCAACCCGGCGCGCGGTGGCCTGCATCCGGTGATGCGCACGCAGCGTCGCGTCGAGGCGATCTTTCGGTCGATCGGCTTCGATGTCGCCGAAGGTCCCGAGATCGAAACCGACTGGTACAACTTCAGCGCCTTGAACAGCCCGGAAAACCACCCTGCCCGCTCGATGCAGGACACCTTCTATGTGGACGCACGCGACAGTCAGGGCAAGCAGTTGCTGCTGCGCACCCATACCAGTCCGATGCAGGTGCGTTACGCCAACATCCACGCGGCGCGCTACAAGGGCCAGGCGAGCATGCCGCCAATCAAGGTGATCGCGCCGGGACGCACCTATCGGGTCGACAGTGACGCCACCCACTCACCGATGTTCAACCAGGTCGAGGGCCTGTGGATCGACGAAGACATCAGCTTCGCCGACCTGAAGGGTGTGTTCCTCAACTTCATGCGCACGTTTTTTGAAGACGAGAACATCGTCGCGCGCTTTCGCCCTTCGTATTTTCCATTTACCGAACCGTCGGCCGAGATCGACATCGCCTTCGCAAGCGGCCCGTTGAAGGGGCGCTGGCTCGAGGTGTCCGGCGCGGGCCAGGTGCACCCCAGCGTGGTGCGCAACTTTGGCCTCGATCCGGAGCGCAATATCGGGTTCGCATTTGGTTGCGGGCTTGAACGCCTGACAATGCTGCGTTACGGCATCAGCGATCTGCGCCTGTTCTACGAGGGCGACCTGCGCTTTCTGAAACAGTTCAACTAGCTAGCCGGCAACGCCTGTGTGGCGCAGGCTGGCGAATCAAACCCGCGGGATCAACGATGAAATTCTCCGAAAGCTGGCTTAGAACCCTGGTCAACCCGGCCTGGACCAGCGATGAACTGGCCCATGCGCTGACCATGGCAGGCCTCGAAGTCGAAGAGTCCCGCGCCGCTGCGCCAGAATTCCAAGGCGTCGTCGTCGGCCGGATCGTGGCTTTTGAAAAGCACCCCAACGCCGACCGCCTCAACGTCTGTCAGGTCGATGCCGGCCAAGCGCAACTTCTGCGCATCGTGTGTGGTGCGCCCAATGTCGCCATCGGCATGAACGTACCGTGCGCGCTGATCGGCGCGACCCTGCCGCCCGCTGCGGGCGGCGATGGCGTCCCGTTCGAAATCAAGCGTGCCACGATGCGCGGCGTGGAAAGCGAGGGAATGCTCTGTTCGGCGCGTGAGCTCGGGATGTCCGAAGATCATGCCGGCTTGCTGCCACTTGCGCCTGAAGCACCGATAGGCGCCGACGTGCGTGTTGTGCTTGACCTCGACGACCGTGTGCTGACGGTCAAACTCACGCCCAACCGTGCTGACGCGCTTTCGCTGATCGGCATTGCACGCGAAGTGGCCGCATTGTCGGGCGCACCACTGTCGGAGTTGTCATTCGCGCCGGTCGCAGCCACCATCGACGAGTGCCTGGCCGTGAGCGTCCGTGCGCCCGACCTTTGCGGTCGCTTCTCCGGTCGGCTGATCAAGGGCGTCAATGCGCGCGCGGCGACACCGCAATGGATGAGAACACGGCTGGAACGCGCGGGCCAGCGCCCCATCTCCGCCCTGGTCGACATCTCCAACTACATCATGCTTGAACTGGGCCGGCCTTCGCACATTTTCGACGCCGACAAGATCGCCGGCGGCCACCTGCATGTGCGCTGGGGTGTCAAGGGCGAAGCGGTCAAACTGCTCAATGGGCAAACCGTGGCTGTCGACGAGACCGTCGGCGTGATCGCCGATGCCGGCGGCGTGGAAGCCCTGGCGGGCATCATGGGCGGGGACGCAACCGCGGTCACGCTGGATACAGTCAACATTTTCGTCGAGGCCGCATTCTGGTGGCCGCAGGCGATTCAGGGGCGGGCGCGGCGCTTCAACTTCGTCACCGAAGCCGCACATCGCTTCGAACGCGGTGTCGATTTCTCGACCACGGTCGATCACCTGGAACGGATTGCCGCACTGGTGCTGGAGATTTGCGGCGGCCAGGCCGGCCCGATCGGCGACCAGGTACTTGCACTGCCGGCACGCAAGCCGGTGCGCATGCGCGTCGAGCGCTGCCGCAAGGTCATCGGCATCGCACTGGACAAGGCGGACATGCGGCGCGCGCTGGAGCGGCTGCAGTTGCCGGTCACCGACCTGGGTGACGCGCTCGAAGTCACGCCACCGGCGTTTCGCTTCGATCTCGAAATCGAGGAAGACCTGATCGAGGAAGTGGCGCGCATGCATGGCTTCGACAACATTCCGGCCCTGCCCCCGAAGGCGCGGGCGGCGATGTTTGGTTCCACTGAACACCGGCGTGACCTGTTTGCGCTGCGTGATGTGTTGGCTGCGCGCGACTATCAGGAGGTCGTCAACTACAGCTTTGTCGATGCGCAATGGGAGGCAGACCTCGCAGGCGGCCACGCGCCGATTGGCTTGCTTAATCCCATCGCCAGTCAAATGGGCGTGATGCGCACCACCTTGTTCGGCGGCCTGCTCGCCAATCTGTCGTACAACCTGAATCGGCAGCAGTCGCGCGTACGGGTGTTCGAGGTCGGCCGGGTGTTTCTGCCCGACACATCCGGACCTGACGGACCGTTGAGCGTAGCCGGCATAGCGCAACCGATCATGCTGGGCGCACTTGCTTTCGGACCGGCGCACGAGGAACAGTGGGACACCAAGACACGCGCCACTGATTTCTTCGATATCAAGGGTGACCTTGAAGCCTTGCTCGGCCGCGATCTGGCCATTGAATTCGAAGCCGCCGCCAACACCGCCCTGCATCCGGGGCGCTGCGCACGCGTGCTGGCAAGCGGCAGATACATTGGCTGGCTGGGGGAACTGCACCCCAAGTGGGTGGCAAAGTACGGCTTGCCGGCGGCGCCGGTCCTGTTCGAGATCGACACCGCGCCGTTGCTGGAAACGCGCATCCCCCTGTTCGTCGAGGCATCCAGGTATCCGCCAGTGATGCGCGATCTTGCCTTTGTCGTTGATGCGGCAGTCACCGCCGGGGCCGTGCTTGCGACCCTCAAAGCGGCCGCCGATGCACAGGTTTTTAGCATCGATCTGTTCGACCAATATCGCCCGTCCAGGCCTGGAGGCGACCCCGCTGAAACGGAAAAAAGCCTTGCGTTTCGGGTAGTTATGCAAGATACTCAAAGAACGTTGACCGATGCGCAAGCGGAGTCCATGACACAGAAACTGGTGGCTGCCGCGACACAAAAGCATGGCGCGAGATTGCGGGCATAAACCGAGGAGGGGCCCGGCCGGGGCGGGGGTTGAGCGTCGGTTCGGAGCCTAAGAATAGATCCCGAAATCGCATCGAGGGAGCATGGAAGAGTCAATCACGAATGTCGGCGCAAACGCCCCGGCGGAGGTCGCGCAGACCCTTACCAAAGCGGAGCTGGCAGATCTATTGTTCGAGAAGGTCGGTCTCAACAAGCGCGAAGCCAAGGACATGGTCGAGACGTTTTTTGAAGAGATCCGCACTGCTCTTGAGAGCGGCAGCAGTGTCAAGCTTTCCGGCTTCGGCAACTTCCAGTTGCGTGACAAGCCGCAACGCCCCGGGCGCAATCCGAAAACCGGTGAAGAAATCCCGATCACGGCAAGGCGTGTGGTTACATTCCACGCCAGCCAGAAACTGAAATCCATGGTGGAGGCGCACTACGGTGGCGGTAGCACGGACAACTGATCGCAGCGCTACTGTCCTGCCACCGATTCCGGCCAAGCGTTACTTCACCATCGGCGAAGTAAGCGAGCTGTGCGGAGTCAAGCCTCATGTTCTGCGCTATTGGGAGCAGGAATTCACGCAGCTCAAACCGGTCAAGCGGCGCGGCAATCGACGCTATTACCAACACCATGAAGTCCTGTTGATCCGTCGCATCCGCGACCTGCTGTACGAACAGGGCTTCACCATCAACGGCGCGCGCAACCGGTTAGATGAGGGTATGGGCGTCGGCATCAAGGGCGATGGCGCCGCCACCTCCGCTTCAGCGCGTGCAGCACAGGCCAGTGCGACTGCAAGCCTGGCAAATATCAAACGTGAGCTCAAGGCGGTCGCAGAACTCCTGCGTTGAATCGATGCGCCGCCGCAACGCCTTGGCGCACGTAGTGCCGAGCAACGCCTGATCATCAGTAGCGTGCTGCAATCCCCGACCGACGCAAGCCGGTTGTTTTTGTTCCAATCAAAGGACTTCAGATGAACATTTCCATGTATCAGGCCAGCGTGCCACGCTTCGTCAATATTCTGGGCAACCTCTCCAACATTCTCGACAAGGCACAAGCACATGTCGACGCCAGGAAACTCGACGCCGCCACCCTGACCGGCTATCGGCTGTTTCCCGACATGCTGCCCATGACCACGCAGGTATTGATTGCCTGCGATACCGCCAAAGGCGTGGTGGCGCGATTGGCGGGGCTGGAAATCCCGGTGTACGAAGATACCGAGAAGACCCTGGCGGACCTGAAGGCGCGGATTGCCAGGACCATCGCCTTCATCCAGTCAGTCGGGCCCGAACAGATTGACGGCACCGAAGAAAAGGCCATCGTCACCAAGCGCGGCGACAAGGAAACCCACTACAAGGGTATGCAGTTCCTGCTCGGCCATGCGATTCCGAACTTCTATTTTCACGTGACCACCACCTACAACATCCTGCGGCATAACGGTGTGGAGATCGGCAAGCGCGACTTCCTGGGCAACCCCTAAAGTCCCGCTTCCGGTCCGGCTTCCCGCGGCAAAGCGGCGATTGCGGAGATTCTGATCGAGAACTCTTGATCAGTGCGCTATCGGGCCGCGTTGCTCAACGCTCCCTGCTTGGGCGCACACCCGCTTCCACTGCGCGCGGGAAGCAGCCGCGGCACCGCGCTGGTTCAGGCCGCGGGTGCCGCGAACAGTTTGTCGTACGCTGCCAGCAAGGTCTGGTGCATGAGACTGCCTTGCATGTCGGGCCCCAACGTTTGCAGGCCGAAGAACCGCTCGCTGCGATCCAGCAGGGCCTGGGCCTGGCGCAGGGTCTCCCCACCGTACAGCAGGCTCAGGGCGCGCCGGTAGTTGTCGGCATCATCAAGATCCATCAGGCTTTCGATGCAGCGATATACGAGACGGCGCGCCGGATTCATTTGATGGTAGTGACCGATCCAGTCACAACCCTCGCGAATCGCTTCCTCGTCGCCGATGGCCAGCGCCAGCAGGGTTTTGAGTTCGCCAATGCGCAACTCCTTCCAGGCTGTACCCAGGGGTATGGCAAGTCCGAGGATTTCCCACAGCGGCCGTTCGTCATTGAGGTTCAGCGTTTGCAGGTCGGACAGAAGTTCACCCGCTTCGGCATCGCTCAAGTCTGACAGCCTGACCATGGCTGGTCGAATCCGGTTGCCCACGCTATTGTTCTCCCACTCCAGGTCCTCTACCGGGTAAATCTCCGACATGCCAGGCACCAGGATGCGGCAACTGTAGGCGCCCTGCTCGGTGAAGTCGGCGACATAGATATCACGACCCTCAGCCTTGATGCAGTCGCATAGCCAGGCATAGTCTTCCGCGGTGGTGTTGCTGAAGTTCCAGTCACAAAACGGAAAGTCGGGCTTGTCACTCAGAAATTTCCAGCTGATGACACCACTGGAATCGACAAAATGGATCTCCAGGTTGGACGCCAGGGTGATCTCCTCCATGTCGAAGCCCGGTTCGGGAAACCCTTCCAGCGCTTCCAGCGCCCTGCCCTGCAGCAACTCGGTGAGCGCGCGTTCAAGTGCGATCTCGAAACGCGGGTGCGCGCCGAAGCTGGCGAAGCAACCCTGGTCCTTGGGATGCAGCAGGGTCACATTCATCACCGGGTAACGCCCTCCCAGCGAAGCGTCGCGCACCAGAATTCCGAAACCGGCCGCGCGCAGGCCCTTGATGCCGGCGGCAATGCCCGGGTAGCGCGCAATGACTTCCTCCGGTACTTCGGGCAGGCACAAACCTTCACTGATGATGCGGTTCTTGATGTTGCGCTCGAAAATCTCCGACAAAGCCTGGCTGCGCGCTTCCATCGGCGTGTTGCCGGCGGCCATGCCGTTGCTCACATACAGGTTGCCGATGATGTTGACCGGAATCCAGGTTTGCGCACCGTCGGCAAGACGCGTGTAGGGCAGCGTGCAGATGCCGCGTTCCACATTGCCGGAGTTGAGATCCACCAGCACCTCGCCATCGATGTCGCCATCCGGATTGTAGAAAGCATGCAATTCCGGGTTGAGCATCTCGGACGGCCAACTGCCGTCAGCACTCGGGGCGAACCAGCGTTCCTGCGGGTAGTGAACAAAGGATCGATGGGCGCGTGTCTCACCAAGATAAAAGTGGGTCCAGAAATAATGTGTGTTCAGGCGCTCGAAGAATTCCCCGAACGCGCTGGCCCGCGCCGCCAGCTTGGTTGCGCCCTTGCCATTGGCAAACAGCATCGGGCATTCGCGGTCGCGCACATGCACCGACCAGATCGACTCGACCGGATTGAGCCAGGAGGATTCATCGAGCTTGAAGCCGCGCGCCAACAACTTCTTCTTCATCGTGCGAATGGTCGATTCGAGCGATGCGTCCTTGCCCGCGATGAAGCTCTCGTTTTTCATGAGTTGGGTGCCTGATGAATGTGCAGCGGGATGTCGCGACGCGACTGTCGGTCTGTCAATAGTGCTTGGTGGCGCGCTGCCAGATGCCGGCAGCCGTGCAGAAAAACAAAAAGCCCAAACACTCCTTATCGAGCGTTCAGGCTTTTCCGTGGCGGAGAGGGTGGGATTCGAACCCACGGTAGGCTTGCACCTACGCCTGATTTCGAGTCAGGTACATTCGGCCACTCTGCCACCTCTCCGACGACTGGAATTCTAGCAGAAAGGGGCATTTCTCAAGCAGCCGAGATGCGCTCTTGCCCGCCCATGTAACCATGCAATGCCGCAGGCACGGTGATGCTGCCGTCCGCGTTCTGGTAGTTCTCCAGCACCGCCACCAGTGTGCGGCCGACTGCCAAGCCGGAGCCGTTCAGGGTGTGGACGGTCTGCGGCTTGCCTTTTTCGTCCCGGTAGCGCGCGTGCATGCGGCGCGCCTGGAAACCCTCGTAGTTGCTGCATGAGGAAATTTCCCGATACGCGCTCTGCCCCGGCAGCCAGACTTCAATATCGAAGGTCTTGGCAGACGCGAAGCCCATGTCGCCGCCGCACAGTGCCATCACGCGATACGGCAAACCGAGCCGGGTCAGGATGGCTTCGGCGTGCGCGGTGAGCTCGTCCAACCCTTCGTAAGAGCGATCGGGATGGATGATCTGCACCAGTTCCACCTTGTCGAACTGGTGCTGGCGAATCATGCCGCGCGTGTCACGCCCATATGACCCCGCCTCCGAGCGAAAGCACGGCGTATGACATACGTACTTCAGTGGCAGCGTATCCAGCGCCACGATCTGGTCGCGCACGATGTTGGTCACCGGCACTTCGGCGGTCGGAATCAGGTAAAAGCTGGCGTCATTGTGCTGCACGCGAAACAGGTCCTGCTCGAACTTGGGCAACTGCCCGGTGCCCTTCATCGACTCCGCATTGACGATATAGGGCGCGTAGATTTCGGTATAGCCGTGTGCGGTGGTGTGGACGTCGAGCATGAACTGGGCAAGCGCCCGATGCAGGCGCGCGACCGCGCCCTTCATCAGAGTGAAGCGCGAACCGCTGATCCGGGTGGCGACCTCGAAATCCAGCCCACCGAGGGCGACGCCAAGGTCTACATGATCCTTGGGCTCGAATTCGAATTCTGGCGGGCTGCCGACCCGCCGCAGCTCGACATTTGCATCCGCATCCTTGCCCGCCGGCACGCTCGCATGCGGCACGTTGGGCACCGTCAGCAGCATTGCAGTCATGCGCGCCTGCAGCGCGGTCAGGTTTGATTCGTTGGCCGCAAGATCACCGGGAACAGCGTTGGCCTCGGCCATCAATGCAGCGGCATCCAGTCCCTTGCCGCGCGCAACGCCGATCGCTTTCGACAACTGGTTGCGTCGTGCCTGCAGTTCCTCGGTACGGGTCTGTACCGCCTTGCGCTCGGCCTCCAGCGCCTGAAAAGCGGCGACGTCGAGCGTGAACGCGCGCGTCGCAAGTTGTGCGGCGACAGCATGGACATCTTTGCGCAGGGACTGTATATCGAGCATGGCGAATGGGGCGTTCCCGCGCGGGCGGGTTTCGGGTTTTTGAAGGCGCGCCGGATTTCCTGTTGCTTGAGCACAAGCACGGGGCGCTTAGCGTGATTTTAGCTTTTATCGCCGCGCTTCCTTGCCGCCTGCGCGTCGAGGCTGCGCAGGTGCGCAAGTTTTTCACCGATTCTGATCTCCATCCCGCGCGCCACCGGCTGATACCAGCGCGCTTTTGGAAAGTCGGCCGGAAAATAGTCCTCTCCGGCCGCATAGGCATCCGCCTCGTCGTGCGCGTAGCGATACTCGCGGCCGAAACCCATCTCTTTCATCAAGCGCGTGGGCGCATTGCGCAAATGCTCCGGCACGGGGCGCGTCTGGTCGTTGGCAATAAAGGCACGCACCGCGTTGTAGGCCTCGTAGACGGCGTTGGATTTCGGCGCGACCGCCAGATAAACCACGGCCTGCGCCAATGCCAACTCGCCTTCGGGGGAGCCCAGGCGTTCGTAGGTTTCCGCCGCATCGAGCGAGAGCCGCAGCGCACGCGGATCGGCCAGGCCAATGTCCTCGCTGGCCATGCGCACCAGGCGGCGCGCCAGGTAGCGCGGGTCGGCGCCGCCGTCGAGCATGCGCGCGAACCAGTAAAGCGAGGCATCCGGGTTGGAGCCGCGTACCGCCTTGTGCAGGGCGCTGATCTGCTCGTAAAACTGGTCACCGCCCTTGTCAAAGCGTCGCAGGCTCTGCGACAGCGCGGTCGCGATGAACTCGCCCGAGACCGATGGCACATTTGCCGCCGCAGCGGCGGTCGCGACAATTTCGTAGGCATTGAGGAGCCGCCGCGCATCACCGTCGGCCCAACCGATCAGGCGCGTTGCGGCATCGGGTTCGAGCAGCGCGCCCCCTGCATGTGCATGGGCGCGCGCAAGCAACAGGCGCAGATCGGTCTCCGCCAGCGGTTTCAGTACATATACGGTGGCACGCGACAACAAGGCGCCATTGACCTCGAACGAAGGGTTTTCGGTGGTAGCTCCAATGAAGGTCAGAAGCCCGCTTTCGACATAGGGCAGGAACGCGTCCTGCTGGCTCTTGTTGAAGCGATGCACCTCATCGACAAACAGCATGGTTCGGTGACCAAGCAAGCGCGATTCTTCGGCCGCCCTGACCGCCTCGCGAATTTCCTTGACCCCGCCCAGGACCGCGGATATGGCGATAAAGTCGAACTTGAACGCGCGCGCCATCAGGCGCGCGAGCGTGGTCTTGCCGACCCCGGGCGGTCCCCACAGGATCATCGAATGCGGCTTGGCGGTCTCGAACGCCACTCGCAAGGGCATGCCCGGCCCCAGCAAATGCGCCTGACCGATCACCTCGTCCAATGACTGCGGCCGCAGTATCTCGGCCAACGGGGCAGCCGTGGATGCCGGCAAGGCGCTGACGTCGGCACTGAACAGCGAATTCGCAGCCGTTGAATCGTGAGCCACTCGGTTTGGCGTCCGATGTGGGAACTACTTCTGGTCGCCAATCACATCCGCCCCTTTGGGTGGCGTGAAGCGGAAAACATCGGCGGGCATTGCAGGGTTGCGCTCCATCTTGCCGAACAGCAATACCGAGGTTTGCCCGAAGCTGTCCTGCAGTTCCATTGCCGCCAACACCGCCGCGCCGCCCTCGATCCGAAAGCCGATTCGGACCGCCTCGAAGGTGGTGTCCTTCGACTTGGGCACGGCAACCAGCCATTGCAGTCCGTCGCGCAGCCCGGCTTCCTTCACCTCGAAGTTGCGCTCCAGGTCGTCATTGCCGGCCAGAATCGCAGCCGGGCTCTGCCCGAGCGCACCGTCGAGTTTGCGTACCGTCACCTGGTTCAGGTCACGATCGTAGATCCACAAGCGTTCGCCGTCGCCGACGATCCACTGCTCATAGGGCTTGTCGTACACCCAGCGGAACTTGCCGGGGCGCTGAAACTGAAACGACCCGGAAGCCGGGTTGCTGGTCTTGCCGCTTTTGCCCACCACCACCTGGGTAAAGCTGGTCTTGCCCGAGCGCGTGCTCCGCACAAATTCACGCAATGCCTCCAGCGCGGTCGCCTGTGCATTTGGCGGCATGGCGATACAGGCGAACAACATGCACGCAATCCAGCGCATCATTCCGCTCGTACCGGCGCGAGAATGTCGCGGTTGCCGTTTGACTGCATGGGCGACACCAGCCCCGCCTTCTCCATCGCCTCGAGCAGGCGTGCCGCACGGTTGTAGCCGATGCGCAGGTGGCGCTGCACCAGCGAAATCGACGCCCGCTTGTTGCGCAGCACGATCTCGACTGCCTGGTCATACAGCGCGTCTGCTTCCGCGTCACCACTGCCGCCCGCGTCAGCGCCTTCGCCTTCCAACACACCGCCCTCGAGAATGCCCTCGATATAGTTGACTGAGCCAATCTCCTTGAGGTAGTCGACCACGTGATGCACTTCATCATCGGCCACGTAGGCGCCGTGCACGCGCTGCGGCATGCCGCCCCCCGGCGGCAGGTACAACATGTCGCCCTGCCCCAGCAGGGACTCGGCTCCCATTTGGTCGAGGATCGTGCGCGAATCGATTTTCGACGACACCTGGAACGCCATGCGCGTGGGTATGTTGGCCTTGATCAGGCCGGTGATCACATCCACGCTCGGCCGCTGCGTCGCAAGGATCAGGTGGATACCCGCCGCGCGCGCCTTCTGCGCCAGGCGCGCGATCAGTTCCTCGATCTTCTTGCCGGCAACCATCATCAGGTCGGCCAGTTCGTCGATCACCACCACGATGAAAGGCAGATGTTCGAGCGGTTCCGGCGCGTCGGGCGTCAGGGTGAACGGATTGGTCAACGGCTTGCCAGCCGCCGCCGCTTCCGCCACCTTGTTGTTGAATCCCGCAAGGTTGCGCACACCCTGCGAACTCAATAGCTTGTAGCGACGCTCCATTTCAGCCACGCACCAGTTGAGCGCGTTGGCCGCCTGCTTCATGTCGGTCACCACCGGCGCCAGCAAATGCGGGATGTCCGCATAGACGCTCAGCTCGAGCATCTTCGGATCGATCAGGATCAGGCGAACATCGCGGGCTTCGGCCTTGTAAAGAAGCGAGAGCAGCATCGCGTTGATCCCAACCGACTTGCCCGAACCCGTGGTACCCGCGACCAGCAAATGCGGCATGCGCCCCAGATCGGCCACCACCGGCTTGCCGGCGATATCCTTGCCCAAGGCGATGGTGATCATTGACGCATTGTCGTTGTAGACCTGCGAGCCCAGGATCTCCGACAAACGCACCACCTGACGTTTCGGATTGGGCAACTCCAGGCCCATCAGACTTTTGCCGGGGATTGTTTCAACCACCCGCACCGACACCAGCGACAGCGCGCGCGCCAAGTCTCTGGCAAGACCCACGATCTGGCTGCCCTTGACACCGACCGCCGGTTCGATCTCGTAGCGGGTAATCACCGGCCCCGGATAGGCCGCCTTGACTTCAACCTGGACACCGAAGTCCTTGAGCTTTTTTTCGATCAGGCGCGAGGTGAAATCCACGGTTTCCGGGCTGACCGTCTCCTGCTGTGCGGGCGCAGCATCGAGCAGGTGCAAAGGCGGCAGGCCGGTGTCTGGCAAATCGGAAAACAGCGGCACCTGCTTTTCCTGCTCCACCCGTGGCGATTGAGGCACGATTGTGACTTGCGGCTCGATGCGGATCACTGGATGTTGTTCGAACAGCTCGCGTCGTTCCTCATCGACCACGATCTCGCGCACTTCGAGCGCGGCCTCCCCGGCCTGCCGATCGCGACGCTCGTCACGCTTGCGCTGGAAATAGAGATACAGGGCTTCGAGCGCGCCACCCATACGCTCAGCCAACGCCAACCATGAAAGACCGGTGAAGAGCGAAAATCCGATCGCTGCCGACAGCAGGCCAACCAGCGTGGCACCGGTGAACCCAAGCTGTGTTTCGAGCACACCGCTGCCCACGCTGCCCAGCATGCCGCCGGGCCCCAGCGGCAATGCCGCCTTGAGAGTATGCATGCGCAGGCTTTCGAGGGTTGAACTCGCAAGCAGCAAGAGTAGAAATCCGCCCAACAGCGCAAGCAGCGAGCGCCTGTCGAGTACCGTTGCGTCGTGCCCGAGTTGTGCATCGGCAAGGCGTTTGTAGCCAGCCACGATCAGGTATGCGAAAAGCGCAACCGACCACCAGGCGGAAAGCCCGAACACATAGAGCAGGAGATCCGCCACGTAGGCACCGACGCGCCCACCAGCATTGAGCACCACCGCACCGGTGGCCTGGTGCGACCAGGCCGGGTCGGCGCGCTCATAGCTGGCAAGGATCAGCACCAGATAGGCGGCGGCGCCGATGAAGGCGATCCAGCGCGACTCGCGCAAGAGCCTGCCAATCCGCGGCGGCGCTGCGGGTCGTGCGCCACTTGCTGCCGGATCCGAGGTCATGCCCTGATTATAACGGCGAGACCACGGCCAATCGGGCAGTTGCGTCAGCGATGAGACCGGGCCAGTGGCGCGCGCGAAGCAGTCCGACTTTCTTTCAAATCAAGCGCACAGGTCCGCTTAATTGGTCAGGCATTGGGCGTTCGCATTGCGCACGCCGCCTCCAGAGATGTTCTGGAAAAACGTCGAGGGTGGCTGGTAAATGGGCAAGCCGGGGTCGCCCGGCAAAGTCGATGGCCGCGAGCTGAAATTCTGCACGGAGCCAAACTGCCCTGCCAATAGATTGCTCGTCCCCGCGCCGTTGGACATGATGATCTCTCCATCCGAAACGCCCACATAAACCGCCGGCGGCAGCGTGTTGTCCGGCGTTTCGGCACGAGCCTGTGCCATGCGCTCGCCCAATATGGCAAACGGATCGCGCGGCGTATTCGACAATGCGCGGTCGAGGTTGACCCAGGCCTGGAAATTCTCCGGCTGCGCAGAAGCATCGGGAAAATCCAGCGCAGTACCGGTGTCACGACTGGCATAGTCGATGGCGCCCGCAATCGAACTTACACGTGTCGCGCCGCGCCGACTGCATGGCGTAGTGACGCAATCGTCCACATTGAAGGTGGTGCCGCGAATGCCGATGGTGGCAGTGACGGTTCCGAGTTTGAACGCATCCTGGTTGCCGCGCTTGCCGATGAATCCTGTGATCATGCGCAGGCCGCCCTTGACCAGGGCAAGCGCGGAATTGTCGCGTGCAGGCTCTTTTTCGTCGAAGGTGTAATCCTCGATCCTGATGCGCGTGTTCGGCTTGAGCGTCACCACGGCACCATCGGTGAACTTGACCTGGGCGTAGCTGTCACGTTCGGTATTGAGGGTGTCGCCCTTGACGACCTGCGATTGGCGGGAAAGCACGCGAATGGCGCCGTCGGGCTTCTGCACCGATATGGTCCCGGACAGCTGCTGGATGGTTCCGTTGGCCAAAGCCCCGTTCGAGGCCGCCGCGAATGCGTAGATCAACGCTACGCCAGTAGATTGCAACAATGCTGACGATTTCATTTCTCACCCCCGCGGCAACTGCCGGACTTCCGCCAATCGCCAAAAAGACCGCCTGACTCTCTGACTTGCCCGCTTCTAAAACTCAAGACCGACCGCACCATGTTAGTAAAGGACAACCCGTCAAACAAGGACATTCCTCACGCTTTACGCTGCGTCGGGTGTGACAAAATTCTCCAATGCGCGGCGCCCGCTTGATCACGGGCAGGCGTCATCGGAGCGGTTCTTGTTCTTGTTAGGATCCTGCAGGTTGATGATGGTGCGCGCAATGCCTACCGGCGTATCGGGCTGCGCCGGGTTGAACAGACTGTCGACACCTGAAAGTATGAAGGCTTCGTTGCGGCCTGCGTCGATGTAGGTAACCAGCGCGCCGCCGCCGAGAGTGATCGGCGCCGCCAGGTAACCCAGCGGCAACGCGTTCGGAGCCACCGGCTTTGGCAACTTGTTGAGCAGGTCGTTGGCATCGATGTTGTAGACACCGCTGTTGGAGTTGCCCACCAGTATCAGGTTGGATGCAACGAGTCCGAGACCGGCCGACGTGAGATCGGTCTTGTTGGCTGCGGGCAGGCCATTCTGGTTGACCAACAGATTGATGATTCCGGTATTGGTGATTGAAGCGGAGGAATTGGTCGGAGAGGTACCTGCTATGAGTGCCAGGCCGCGACCGGTCGAGATGGTCATCGGCCCGGCCGGATCGACGCGCGCAATCGCGGCGCTGGCACTATCGGCACTGCCGCCCTGAATGATCAGGTCGCCACCAACGACGAACGACTTCGCTGTACTGGCGTCGACCAGTGCGTTCGCCGTGCCGCCGCCGCTGGCAGTACCGGCGAACATCTTCATGTCGCCGCCTGCAGCCAGGCTGCCGATTTTGAGTTGCAGCGCTGGCGCCGTGAGATTGACACTGGCGTCCGCTTTGGCGCCGGACGCCGTACCTGCAGTGATGACCAGGCTGCCCCCGCTTTCGATGGCAACGCTGCTGCCCTTGATGTTAACGGCCGCGTCGGCGTTCTGCCCGTTGGCCGTGCCTGCTTTGATCTCCACGCCACCGAGTACCGACATGCCAAGGTTGCCATCCGATTCCAGCGAAACCCCCAGCTTCGCATTGGCGCCTGCGGTGCCCGTCGCCGAAATCTTGACGGCCTTGACCGGATTGACCGCATCACCGATTGCGATCGTCTTGGCCCGCACCTCAAGTACCTGCGTTGTCGAGGCGTTGACCAGATTCACCGATCCGGTCGATGGCATTGCAACACCCGCCCCTATCACCGCGCTCGGCGCGTTCGACTGCAACGAAAGGTTTCCATCCAGCCAGATGCTGCGATTGACATTGATGTCGTTACCCGCGACCAGCGTCAACGCATGATTGAAACGACTGGCGTTGCCCTCGCCGATGGTTTCGTTGAGGGTGATGTCGCGTACCGCACGCAACTGCAAGGACCCTCCGGCTTTGCCGTTCTTGATGACCGAATTCGGAATGCCGATGCCGACGACAATGTTGCCATTGCCTGGCCCTGCGCTCGAGCCATCGGCGATGATCACAACATTGTTGCCCTGCAGGCTGGCGGTGCTGAGGATATCGTGGCCCGCCGCAGTCAGTTGAATATCGCCGGCCGTGCCCACGCCTTTGAGCACCAGGTTGGCACCACTCTTGAAGCTGATGTTGCCGTTGCCGTAGTCGTCACCGGTGGTGCGATTCGGATTCTTCGATGCCAGCATGGCTTCAAGCGTGATATTGCCGCCAACGCTGTTGCCCGCAGCAGCGTTGTTGTTTTCAAGCTTGATCTGCGCGCGCGTATTGCGGTCCGGCGACAGACCACCGACGTCGTTGAAAGTTTGCACCGTCAGGCTGCCGGTACCGGTGGTGCGCAAACCGCTGTTGCCCGCATCCAGTTGGGTCACGCTCCCGGTCGACTGAATCAGGATATTCCCGGTGCCGCTATCGATTGCAGGACCGGCTAGCGCCACGGAATTGATCTGCACGTTGCCCAGTGCGCCCGCAGGCCCGGAGGCGGATGGCAGCAAAAAGTCGGCGTTGCCAGCGCCAGTGCCTGCCTGCAGGGTGACGTTGCCGTTGCCGGACGATACCTTGCCGTCAATGGTCAGGTTGTTGGCAGACTGCAGCACAATCGCGCCACTACCCGCATTGCTGACACCAGCCGCAGCGACAGTCAGGTCAACCTGATCACCGGCGCTGTTGGCCTGAACGAAAATGCCGCCGGCGCCAGTGTTGGCGGCGGTGAGGACAGCGCTGTTGCCTAGCTTGACCGGTGCGGCCAACACCCCGATGCCGCCCTGTGCCTGCAGGCTCAGTTGCCCGGCAAATATGGCTCCACCTCCAGCAGCAGTGATCGCACCTGGGTTGCCACCCGCATTGGCCATGACGTTGAGCAGGGCGCCGGATTTGATGCTCAGGTTGGCGCTGAAATCGATCCCGCCAGTTTGATTGGTCAGGTTGACCGTACCTGCCCCGCTGGCGGCGGCGCTGACATTGCCGACCACGTTGATGGCACCGGTTTGTGGCGCGCCCCCGATTGTCAGCGTGCTGACATTGGCGAGTGCGTTCAAATCTGCCGCCGACAGCCCAAGAAACGCGCCGCCACTGGCACCACCGAGCGCAATCGAACGCGACGACAGCAATGGATGCAGGGTCAAGGCCTGCCCACCAGCGTTGAGCGCACCCGAAATGTCAAGATCATCGAATGCCAGGTCAAGTGCGGTGCCGCCACTGTTGACGACATTGCCGGTCAGATTGGTCATTCCTGCCGAACGATAAGTGGATCCGGTCAGTGCAATCGTGCCCGCCTGAACCGACAATCCACCCAAAGCGACCCCCGCTCCGATATCGCCGATGGTCAGGACCGATGACCCAGCGCCGGTCACGACGAGTCTCTCGACAACGCTGGCGCTGCCATTGATGGTGTTGTTGCCCAGATTGAGGCTTGACCCGTTTCCCGACAACATGATTTGTGCGGCGGCACCGCCTCCACCGGAAAGCACGATCCCGCTACCAATCGCCACCGTACCGCCTCCGCTGACCTTAAGCGTCGCCGCGGATGCACCGCTGTTGAGCACGAGGGCTTCAGTTCCGATGCCGGTCATGGCGGTGGAATCCAGTTCCAAAGTCGCGCCGCTGTTGACGGTTGTCCCGTTGGTGGCCGTGCCCAGGGCGCTGTTCGCCGCAACCTGCAGCGTGCCCGCATTGACCGCCACGCTACCGCTGAAGGTGTTGTTGCCGGCCAGGCGCAGGTTCGCCGTACCTTCCTTGCTCATGGACCCGGTGCCACCAACCGGTCCGCTCAGTACGAGCTGGCCGGCTGCGACATCGATGCTTGTTGCGGACGTCAACGTCACTGCGCCGGACAAGCTGCCACTGCCGGAACTGTTGGAAAGAGTTGCGCCATTGAGTGTCACCGCCTCGATGCCGAGCGCTTGCCCCTTGATGTCCAGCGTTGCGCCGTTCGCAACAACAGTTCCGCCTGCCGTCGTTCCCAGCGCGGTGGCACTGCCCAGGGCCAGCATGCCGCTATTTGCATTGGTGACACCGCTGTAGGTATTCGCCCCGGAAAGCGTCAGGATCCCCAGGCCAGACTGGTTTACCACGCCCGTGCCGCCGATCGCCCCACCATGCGCAAGCGCGTCGCTGCGATTGAAGGTCAAGGTCGCATTGTTGGTGATGCTCCCGGTCAGGCTGCCGGTGGTGCCGCCGGCGCCCACTTGCAGCACGCCCTGGCTGATGGTTGTGCCGCCACTTTGGCTGTTCGCACCACTCAGGATCAGCGTCCCGCTACCGGTCTTGTCCACGCTGCCGGTGCCACCGTTGGCACCCGACAGGGTCAATTGCGCGCCGGCCACGTTGACTGTACTGGTAGCGGTAAACGTGACCACACCGGCCAGACTGCCGCTGCCCGCGCCGTTTGCCAGCGTCGCGCCATTGAGTGCCAGTGCTTCGGCGGCCACTGCCTGACCATTCAGATCTAGGGTTGCGCCGCTTGCCACCGTGGTTCCGCCTGCCGTCGTCCCCAGCGCGGTCGCACTACCCAGGGCCAGTGTGCCGCTATTTGCATTGGTGGCACCACTGTAGCTATTCGCCCCGGAAAGTGTCAGAATCCCCAAGCCCGACTGGTTTACCACGCCCGTGCCGCCGATCGCCCCACCATGCGCAAGCGCGTCGCTGCGGTTGAAAGTGAGGGTCGCATTGTTGGTGATGCTCCCGGCCAGACTGCCGCTGGTGCCGCCGGCCCCCACCTGCAGCACGCCCTGACTGATGCTCGTGCCACCACTCTGGCTGTTCGCGCCACTCAGGATCAGCGTGCCGCTACCGGTCTTGTCCACACTGCCCGCGCCACCGTTGGCGCCCGACAAGGTCAATTGTGTGCCGGCGACGTTGACTATATTGGCACCGGTAAACGTGACTCCACCCGCCAGACTGCCGCTGCCCGCACCGTTGGCCAGCGTCGCGCCATCGAGTGCCAGTGCTTCTGCGCCCACCGCCTGTCCATTCAAATCAAGAATTGCGCCCGTTGCCACCGTGGTTCCGCCTGCCGTCGTCCCCAAGGCCGTGGCACTGCCGAGAACCAGAGTACCGCTGGTGACATTGGTCGATCCAGTGTGGGAATTCGCCCCCGACAATGTCAGCACGCCAAGGCCAGACTGGTTCACCACACCGGTGCCGCCGATTGCCCCACCGTGCGCAAGCGCATCGTTGCGGTTGAAGGTCAGGATTGCGTTATTGGTGATGCTCCCGGCCAGGCTGCCGCTGGTGCCGCCGGCGCCCACCTGCAGCACGCCCTGGCTGAGCGTTGTGCCGCCACTCTGGCTGTTTGCGCCACTCAGGATCAGCACCCCGCTACCGGTCTTGTCCACACTGCCGGTGCCGCCGTTGGCACCCGACAGGGTCAACTGTGTGCCGGCGACGTTGACTGTACTGGCACCGGTGAACGTGACCACGCCAGCCAGACTGCCGCTGCCCGCTCCATTGGCCACAGTGCCTCCATTTAAGGCCAGCGCTTCGGCGCCAACCGCCTGACCATTCACGTCAAGCGTGGCGCCGCTTGCCACCGTGGTTCCTCCAACCAGGCTTCCAAGAGCGCCCGCGTTGCCAAGCGACAAGGTGCCGGCGCCGACGTTTACCGCACCGTCCAGGCCGGTATTGTTTCCGGATAGCAGAAGCGTGCCGCTACCAAGCTTGACCAGGCCGCTTGCCGCCGTGCCGGTTACCAGTCCGGAAAACGTCGTCGATCCGCTGCCGGCCGATGTCAGTGTGGCACTACCGAGACTGACACCGCCTGCGCCGCCGATACTTGCCACCGATGCATTGTTGCCATTGAGATCAAGTGTCGCGCCTGAGGCGACGTCATGGGCACTGCCCGCTGCCAAGCCGTTGAGTGCGCCGGCTTGCAAAACGCCGGCATTCACACTGGTAACCCCGGTATAGGTGTTGCCACCGCTCAGAACAAGCACGCCGGCACCACTCTTGGTAATGCCGAAAGCGCCGCCACCGATGCCACCGGAAAGCGCAAGCGCGGTGCCCGTCACGTTCACGGCGCTATTGCCAGTCAAGCCAATGGCGCCACTCAAGGCCCCGGATCCCGTGCTGTTGGCGATGATCCCGCCGGCAAGAGTCACCGCCTCCGCGCCTACCGTTTGGCCGTTGATATCCAGCATTGCTGCCGCAGCGACCGTGGTTCCGGCAAGCACGCTGCCGAGGGCCGTGGCACTGCCCACGCGCAGCGTGCCGCTGCTGACCAGGGTTGCCCCGGTAAAGGTGTTGTTGCCGGACAGAATCAGAATCCCGGACCCGGCCTGCGTAACACCCCCCGTCCCGCCGAGATCTGCACTATAGGTCACGCTATCGCTGCGATTGAAGGCGAGCGTGCCGCTATTGGAAATCGCCCCCGCGATTGCCCCCGCGGTTGCGCCGTTCCCCACCTGCAAGGTGCTGCCGGTCGCAATGCTGGTCGAGCCGGAATAGGTGTTGTCCGCTGCCAACACCACAATGCCGGCGCCACCGATGTTCACGCCCTTCGCCCCGCTGACCAAACCCGTGATCAGGAGGCTGCGTCCACCAACGCTCGCAAGGGTGCTGCCGGGAGCAGCAAGGCTTACCGGACCGGCAAGCGAAGCGTTGGAAGCGCCGTTATTGGCCAGCGTACCGCCGGAAAGTACCAGCGATTCGGTACCAACGGCTTGCCCATCCAGGTCAAGAGTGGCGCCTGCGGCCACGGTAGTAGTGCCGGCATTTGTGCCCAGGGCCGTGGCATTGCCCAGCCGCAACGTAGCGCTGGCGACATTGGCCGCGCCGCTGAAGGTATTTGCGCCCGAGAGCGTCAGGACCCCGCCACCAGCCTGGCTCACAGTCCCGCTGCCGCTGATCACTCCGGCATGCGTGAGCGCATCGCTGCGATCGAAGGACAGAGTCGCGTTGTTGGTTACGTCTCCGGCAAGGCTGCCAGCGGCCCCGCCGGCGCCCACCTGCAGCACACCTGCGCTGATGGTGGTTCCGCCCGTCTGGGCATTCGCACCGGCGAGGATCAGCGTGCCGCTACCGGTCTTGTCCATGCTGCCTGTACCGCCATTGGCGCCAGAAAAGGTCAACTGCGTACCGGCAACACTCACCGTACTGGCACCGCTAAAGGAAACCGTGCCCGCGAGACTCGCGCTCGCCGTGCTGTTTGCAAGGGTTCCGCCGTTGAGGGCCAGCGTTTCGGCGCCCACCGCCTGCCCGTTGAGGTCAAGAATCGCTCCGCTGCCAACTGTCGTGCCGCCTGCGCTCGTACCCAAGGCCGTCGCTGTGCCTAGCGCAAGCGTGCCGGCGCTCACGGTGGTTGCTCCGCTGTAGCTGTTCGCCCCGTTGAGGCTCAGCATGCCGGCGCCAATCTTCCCGAGTGAGCCGACGCCGCTGACAATCCCACCCAGAGTAACTGCGTTGGCGTTGGTGTCGATGGTTGCCGCGCCATTCAAGGCCAGGGCTTTGGCAGTGGTAATCGTTGCGGTGGCGAGCAACGTTCCACCATCGAAAGCGAGGCTCCCGGCGCCAAGATTTCCTGCGTCTGCCGCAGAGACCGTGCCGCCGTTGATTGCGAATTCACCTGAAAACAGATTGGCGCCTCCCAGTACCAGCGTACCTGCCCCGCTCTTGGACAGCGCATTCGCGCCGGTAATAACACCGGCGTAGTCCAGCGTCTGCGAGGCGGCCACATCTATCGTGCCCCCTCCGGCCCCCAGCGCGATGCCGCGGTTTGCATTCAATGCAAAGCTGCCGGTCACGGCAAGAGTCCCGCCGGAAAGATTCAGGTTTCCCGGCGTCGCCGCGACTGGCGCCGCGCCCAGGCGGGCATCGGCGTCGATTGAAACAATGCCGCCATTGATGGTCGTAGCCCCGCCGTAGGTATTGACACCGCCCAATTCCAGAACACCGGCACCTGCCTTGAGCAAACCGAAACCGCCACCTCCATCGCCGATTGCGTTCGACAGGGTCAGTCGGGACCCCGCCACATCAATCGTGGAGGTTGCGCCCAGGGTGATCTGGCCGCCAAAGCTGGAAGTGCCGGTACTTGCGAGAAGCGCGCTGCCGCCATTGAGCGTCAGAGCCTCTGCACTCGTATAGTTGCTGCCGCGCAGATCAATGGCCGCGCCGAGCGCGACACTGGTACCGGCCGCAGTCGTACCCAGGGCATTGTTCGCAGTAACCGCCAGCGTGCCTGCCTGAACATCGGTGAGACCGCTGTAGGCGTTGGCAACACCCAGCACCACCGTGCCCGCACCAGCCTTGAGCAATCCCGCTCCGGCCGATCCGCCGATGGCACCGCCGAGCGCCATGCTGCGCGCGGCCGTTGTGACCTCGAGCGTGCTGGTCGCGCCCAGAGTTATCGCCCCGCCAAACAGCGCGTCGGTCGAGGCACTCGAATTAAGCAACCTGCCCCCGTTGAGCAGCAAAGAAGGTGTGCCAAGCACAGTCTGGCCATTCAGATCCAGAGTCCTGCCGCCGGCAACCGTGACGCCACTGGTGGCACCGAGGGCGTTGGCGCTGGTCAGCTGCAAGGTGCCGTCGTTGACCGTCAATGCGCCGATAAATCCGCTGTTGTCGCCACCGAGCGCCAAAATCCCGCTGCCGTTCTGGGCGACTGCACCAGCCCCGCTCAGTCCGGCTACATTGAATGTGCCGCTGCGATTGAAGGCGAGCGTACCGGCGTTGTCGAGAACGCCCGCCACCGAGCCCGTGGCGCCACCGGCACCGATCTGCAAGGTCGCCCCCGTGCTGATGCTCGTCTGGCCAGTGTATGTGTTGTCTTTGGCATAGACGACGGTGCCGGCGCCACCAATGGCGAGCGTGTTGCCCGCGCCGCCACTAATCACGCCGTTGAGCGTGAGTGCCTTGGTTGCGATGGTAGAAAACAGGTTGCCTGCCGCGGTCAGCGCAACGGTGCCGCCTACGCTGCCATCGCCGACGCTGTCGGTCAGCGTCGCCCCCGCCAGCGACATGTTGTTCGCCACCGCCAGGCCATTGATATCGACCGTGGTACCGGCAGACAAAGTGAGACTGCCGCTACCGAACGCGGTGGCAACACCTGCACGCAGGGTTCCGGCGCTTACCTCAGTCCCTTGGTCATAGTCGTTGGCCGCGTTGCCTATGACCAAAGTGCCGCTCCCGCCCTTGCCAAGCATGCCGCCATTACCGGATATCTTGCCACTCAAGGTGACTGTATTCGCGCCGGTATTGATGTTGCCCGCGGCAGCGAGAGTCACTGTCTTGGCAGTCGCGAAACCCGACGTGGCCAATAGAGCGCCGCCATTGAAGACAAGGTTGCCTGAACCCAGGTTTGCAGCCGTACCTGCTGACACCGTGCCGGCGGAAATCGTCAGGTCACCGCTGAACGTGTTGCTGGCTGACAAAACGACAACGCCGGCCCCGGTCTTGGTCACGCTTCTGGGCGAGGCGTCCTCGGAGATCACGCCTGCGAGGGTCAATTGTGTGCCCCCCACACTGATCGTGCTGTTGGCAGACAGCGCAATCGCGCCACCGAAACTGCCTGAGCCGATGGAGTTGGCAAGGGTGCCGCCCGCCAGGCTCACGGCGGCGCCCGCACCAACCGCCTGCCCACCGATATCCAGGGTCGCACCACTTGCCACCGACACTCCCGTGGTGGAGCCCAGTGCCGCCGCGTTGCCCAGAATCAGCGTGCCGCCGGAAACTGTCGTCGCACCGGCATATGTGTTGGTGCCTGACAAAGTGACCGATGTGCCCGTGCTCTTGGTCAGCTGTACCGTGGCATCGCCAGCCAGATTGGCGCCGATAGAACCACTGCGCACATCGTAGGTGCTTCCGGTCAAGGTACCGGTGCCGGTGATGCTGCCCACTTGGAGAGATACATTGCCCGCGGTCTGGTTGAACGCCCCAAGGTCCAGCGCTCCGCCATTGACCGTGATCGCACCGCTGCCATACGCATTGTTCTTGCCGGAAACCAGCCGCGCGGCAGTCACGTTTGTTCCGCCCGAGTAGGAATTGGTGCCCGACAAGGTGATGTCACCAGTCCCCGCCTGCGTCACCGCACCCGCGCCCGAAATGTTGCCCGCATAAACGAGCGCCGCCGAGCGATTGAACACCAATGTGCCAGCGGTGATCGTCGTATTGCCCGCGACCGTGCCGGTAGCCCCTCCATTGCCAACCTGCAGGGTGCCGTTTGTAATGCTCGTGTTGCCGCCATAGCTGCTGTCAGCGGCAAGAATCAGGGTCCCTGCACCATCTTTGTCCAGTGACCGGTTGCCTGCACTTTCAGTCAACGCACTGTTGAGCAGCAGGGTCGCACCCGTGGCGACATTGACCTTGGTGCTATTTCCGGTAAAAGCGACGCTGCCGCCCACAGTGTTGCTGCCCGCTGTTGAAGCCAAGGTCGTGCTCGCCGCAAGATCGATTGCGTTGGCGATACTGATGGTGCCGCTCAGGTTGAGCGCACCGGCATCGACCGTCACTTTGCCCGCACCAAGCGCAGACGCGTTGCTGGCGGCCACAGACCCGGCGCTGATCGTCGTGCCCCCTGCATACGTATTTGCCAGCGAAAGCGCCAGGTTGCCAATGCCCTGCTTGACCACGCGCGCGCCGCTGCCAACGCCGCCCACGCCGCTTAACACACCGGTCTGCGAACCGGCACCCGAGTGGCTCAAGGTAACGACACCACCATTGTTGCCGACCTGGGTCGCGCCGATCGACAACGTGGTCGCAGCAGATACCTGGACCGCGCTTGCGGTCGCGTTTGTACTCACGAGCGCGCCAGTCACCACCGCGCCTCCACCACCGTTGACCGAAATCGTGCCGCTACCGCTGTTGATGGCGGCCCCGAGATTTACGCCGCCCGTGCCGCTGGTGATTGCCACCGACGCGCCGGCAACTCCGATGCTGCCGGACGCATTGCCGGTGATCGCGCCGCTTCCCAGTGCAGTCAAGGTCAGGCCGCCCGCTGCAGAATTGCTGATCGCCGCATTGACCACGATATTGTTGTTGGCTGTGAGTGTAAGGCGCCTGGCTGTCGCCCAGACAATCGGATCGATGATCGTGATGTTGCCGAGGCCGCCGGCTGACCCGTTGGCGGTGGTCACCGTCACGTTGTTGGTCGCCAGCGCCGTAGTCAGCGTGCCGGTCAGGAGATAGGAGTCGTCAATGGCGCCAAAGCCGGCAAAATTGGGCGGCAGCGAGGTTTCGACATTATCCGATGTCACGCCAGGGGCTGCGGCTTGAACGTTCGCAAGCGTCTCCGCGATGTAGATGTTGGTGGGATCGAGCAACAAGGTACCGTCGGAGAAGCCCTCGCGCCGCGCGCGGGTGTCGACTTGCCCGCGAAAGTACAAAACCCCTTTGCCGGAAGTCTCGACGAAACCGCCATTGCCACCCTGAACCCCACCCTGCGCCACGATTCCGCCACGGAAACTGGTGGACACATCCGCCCATACCACCACCTTGCCACCGCCGCCCGCAAGGTCAGCGTTGGCTTTCAGAATCACGCCTGCATCAACGCTGGTGAAACGTGCGTTCTGCACCGCCGCGTTATGCCCCATGTAGTCGCCGCCCACCAAAAGGGTGCCGCCACCTTGCTCGCCGGAAACATCAACGCGGGCATCCCCGATCAGGGCAACGACATCACCCAGTACCACGACATTGCCGCCCTTGCCGTCCTGAACCGCCTGGACCGCCGTCGCAGGTGCCGCGGCATCCGGCGCCGCCACAGGTAGGTTGACCGGCGTCGCCTTGACCGTTACCGCGAGCGCTGATCCGGCGCGCTGCCCGCTGCCCGGTGCGTCGATCACCGAAATCACATTCACCGCAGTGACCACAGTGGCCGCGCCAGGTAACGCGCCCTCACCCGCCAGGGACTGCCCGCCGCGGGCTTCAACCAGACCGGCTACGGTCGCCGTCCCGCTCTCGGCCTGGATCGTCACACTGCCGCCTGTGGGCCCATTCGCCTCGGTGCGGCTGCCAGAGGCCACCTCGACATCCTTCTTCGCCCTGAAAACGATCCGGCCCTGGGCATTGACCTCCGCCGTGCTGGCACTGGCCACGCCGCGCTGCCTGACATTGCCGGCAAACATGCCGATGGTGCCGCCCGAGGCCACCAGCTTGCCCAGATTGATTGCCTCGTTTTGCGTGGCGCTGATCTCCACCCGCAAATTGGGCGATTGCGGATTGATGATCTCCACGCTGTTGCCGGCGGCCAGGATGATCTCGCCCTTTGGAGTGTGGATCACGCCGCTGTTCTCGACATTTCTGCCGATGAAATAGACAAATCCACCGTTCTGCGTGACGATGGTTCCCTGGTTGATCACGTTGCCGGTGCCGGGCGTGGCATCGAAACGGAACTTGCCGGCCAAAAGGTCGACGTTGCTGATGCCAAGGCTGGAGGCGACAAAGGCGGCAGTGTCGATGCGTGCCCCGGCGCCGATTGTGATACCGCTCGGGTTGATCAGGAACACTCGCCCGTTCGAGATGAGATTGCCGGCAATCTGCGACGGATCGCCGCCGGTGACCCGATTGAACACGCTGGAGACGGCGTTTTGCTGCACGAACTGGGTGGTGGCGCCGCTGCCGATGGAGAAACTCTGCCAGTTGATGATCGTGCCCGGCGTGTTGGTCACCGTCAGCTGATTGCCGCTTGGCTGAAAACCGGCCGCGCCGTTGACCACTGTCGGGTTGATCGGCAGTGTTTGCGCCAACGCATTCGGCGGCCCGCAAAACACGCTGGCGACCGCAAACACCAGCACTCGAGGCCGCCAAGCCGGAGCACCGGAAAACAGTGGTAACAGACAGGGTTCGTTTCGCTTCATGGCCAATCCAATCCGCGCCCTCGCCGCATTCAACGACGACGCACCAACACTGCATGTGCGAAAGCTTGCACGACGCCCGCAACGCCTCCGGTTTCCCTCACGGCCGAATGCTAACGCAGAAGCAAAACAAGCGCGTCGGTTGGCCGCTGACAAACGCAAAAGCTTGTCAAATCCGTCGCCGGGGAGAGGCCCGGAATCGGCTTTTCCGGGGCTAAAGTCGCGGCAACATGCGTTCGCGCAGCACAATGGAACCATCCGGCTGCACTTCAATATACCCCTCGACCTCCAGCCCCTTCATGACACGGCTCACCATTTCACGTGAGGCGCCGATCATCTTGGCGATGTCCTGGCGCGGCAGTTTGCCCTTGACCACCTTGCGGCCGCCCACATCCTCGGAGAATTCGAGCAGTACCCGTGCCACCCGGCCGTATACATCGAGCAGGGCCAGGCTTTCAATCTTGCGATCAGCTTCACGCAGGCGCTTCACCAAGCCGCGCATGATGACCATCGCCATCTCGAAATTGTCCTGCAGCAGTACGTGAAAATCCTCTTTGGAAATCCAGACAAACTCGCTTTGCTCGATTGTCACCACCGAGGCAGCACGCGGCGCGCCGTCGAGCAATCCCATCTCGCCGAAAAAATCACCCGGGCCCAGCACGCTCAAGATGACTTCCTTGCCCTCTTCGTCGGACATCTGCACCTTGGTTCGCCCGGCGATCACGATATACAGACTGTCAGTCGGGTCCCCGGCCTTGAGAATTGTGCGGTTCTTCGGTGCCGACTTGCGTGCCATGACACCGGCCAGCGCCTTTAACTGGGCCTCGTCGAGCACCGCGAACAGCGGGACACTGCGCAAGATTCCGACGTGAATGCTGGGCTGAGCCATCGATTTCTCCCGTTTTGGTTTCTTGCCTTGGTCAGAACAGAAAGACCATGGCGCCATGCATGCGGAATTGCTTGAGCGACACCGGCAGTTGGGTATTGCCGGTGTTGCTGGGAAGGTTCGCGAACGACGCGTCCAGGCGAAAACTCAGGCTGTTTCCGAGCGCAAGCCTGAGCCCGGCTCCGGTTCCCGACGCGCTGACCCTCTGCGTATCGCCCGGCTGCGGCTGGTTGCGCACCAGGTGTCCGGTATCGTGGAACAGCACCGCGCGCAGCTTCGCATTTTCACCAATCCGCAGAATCCGCGAAAGCTCCGGCGTATACACCTCGAAGTTGGCGTAGACGCCGTAGTCGTTGGCAAACTGACGCTCGGAGAAGCCGCGCACCGTGGTCGCACCACCGATACCGAATTGCTCACCGGCCACCAACATGTCGCTGGTCGCCTGGCCGGCGAGGTTCAAGCGGATCTGCCAGTCACTGGCGAATGCGCGATAGTGCGACACACCGTAGCGAAAGATGGTGTAGCCCGGGCGAGCACCGGGAACCAGCCCGGTGCCCGAACTGCCGCGCGAAAAATCGAATGCACGACTACCGCCGAATGAGCCACCGGGAATGTTGCGGTTGTAACTGACGAAGAAACTCGTTTCGGCGGTCTGCTCGCGGTAGGTCCCGGCATAGGTCACGCTGACAGGCCTTACCGTGATGTCCGGGATGATCTGCTGCCCGCCACCGAGTGGTGTCACGCTGTTCTGGTAATAGCGTAAGTCCCAAGCATAGATCAGGCGATGCTCCAGCTTGCCAATGGCCGCCAGGTTCTGGGTGTAGCGTACGCCAAACACCGTGCCGCGGCCGGAAACATTGAAAATATTCTGCACCACTCCGGAATTGACATTCGAATAGCCGGCGGTGAAATCGAGCGTATCACCGACCGCATACAGCGGAATCCGGTACTGCAGACCAAGAATCGCGACGTCGCGGCTATAACCCCGAAAGCGGTTGCGCTCGTCGGGTGACGTGACCACTTGTGCTGCGAAAACATGATCGCGGCCCAACACGTTGGCCGTTTGCATGCCCAGCCCAATCCGGTAAGCGCCGGTGTTTCCCGATCCTGTGTTGTCCAACGAGGCGTTCCAGCGCGTGATTCTGTCCTCGGCGACCCGAATTACAGCGTCCACCTCGCCCTCGGTGCTGCCGGCCCGCAGCAAAACCGTGGTCGCTTTGCCGGGGTTCTCGTTGGCCAGCCGAAGATTGCTGGCAATCGCGTTGCTGTTGGGCGCCTGGCCCTCTTTGAGCGCCGGCAAGCTGGCACGGATGTTCGCTTCCGGGTAGGCGGAATTGCCTTCGACCATCACCTTGCCCACGCGCGGCTCGATCACCTGAAACCTGATGGCGCCCTGCTCCAACTCTTGTTCCGGCAGCAGCACCTGTACCGACCCGAAACCCGAATCGACGAATGTACGCTCCAGCGCCTCGAGAGCGCGCTGCACATCGCCAAATTCACGATCCGGCCCCAAAAATGGCTGCAGAACCGCGTCGATACGGTCGGCAGCCACCAGTGTCGCGCCGACAACATCGAACTTTCTGATCGCGAAACGCGGCCCGCCGGAGTTGGCCGGCGCATTCCCTGCCGCTGCCGCTGGCTGACTTACTGCCGGGGTGGACGGGACCGCTTGCACCGGCGCGCCACCAGCACCTGGCGCCTGTGCCAGTTCGCGCGGATTGCGCGAACTCATGCCGTCGCCTGCCAACGCTCCTGGTGCCTGGCACAGCACAAGGCCGGTCAGAACCACCATCATCGGCCGCAACCACGGGGACGCCAAGCGCTTGCGCGGCGTGCGATCACCCCAACAAGTTTTGCGCCTGGATTTCAAGTCTTTCCCCCCTTCCCATGCCAGCCGCAACCGATGCCTGGAGGCGGCCCGGTGTGCTTCGTGTGGGATAATTCCGATCATGCCGGGATGGCAGCGCAACAATCGCGCCAACCCGCACCAACTTCATCCAATTTATCAAGTATAGCCACAAAAATCCACATGGTCGCGCACAAATGAGCCCAACCAAACATGCCAAAGTCCTGATTCTGGGTTCGGGCCCTGCCGGGTACAGCGCTGCGGTGTATGCCGCGCGTGCCAACCTGAAGCCGGTCCTTGTCACCGGCATCGAACAGGGTGGCCAATTGATGACCACCACAGACGTTGACAACTGGCCGGCCGATGCCGAAGGCGTGCAGGGTCCGGAGCTGATGGAGCGCTTTCGCAAGCATGCCGAACGGTTTGGCACCGAGATGGTGTTCGACCATATTCATACTGCGAAACTGGGCGAACTACCGATTACCCTGATCGGCGACAGCAACACCTACACCTGCGACGCGCTGATCATCGCCACCGGCGCTTCAGCCATGTATCTGGGTCTTGAATCCGAGCAGAAGTTCATGGGCCGGGGAGTGTCCGGTTGCGCGACATGTGACGGGTTTTTCTACAAGAACCAGGACGTTTGCGTGGTCGGTGGAGGCAATACCGCAGTTGAAGAAGCGTTGTATCTATCCAACATCGCACGCTCGGTCACCGTCATTCATCGTCGCAACCGCTTTCGCGCCGAGGCTATCCTGATCGACAAGCTGATGGCCAAGCAGGCGGAAGGCAAAGTCCGCATCGAATGGAACCAGACCCTCGACGAAGTGCTGGGCGACGATGCGGGCGGTGTGACCGGTGTACGAATCAAGCCTGGCGCTGAAGGCGCAACACGCGATCTGGCGGTAACCGGTTGTTTCATCGCCATCGGCCACAAGCCGAATACCCAGATCTTCGCCGGCCAGGTTGAAATGAACTCGGGCGGTTACATCAAGACGCGCAGTGGCACCGAAGGTATGGCCACGGCCACCAGTCAGCCCGGCGTGTTCGCTGCCGGCGACGTCCAGGATCATGTGTACCGCCAAGCGGTGACAAGTGCCGGCACTGGCTGCATGGCGGCGCTTGATGCGCAGCGTTACCTTGAGTTGCGCAGCGACAGCGCCTGAAACAGGCGCACCACTGCAGCACCGGCGAGTCATGGCACCCAAGGACTTTCGACAAGAACTGGCCGGCATTCGGCAACAACTCGACGACCAACGCACGCGAATAGCGGAGGTCGCCCGCATGCAACGCGCACATCAAGCTTATCGCCAGCGCAACAGCCGGTTGTTTCGCGACGCCGTCGGTGATGCCGTACCACTGGCGCTGTCCGATCGTGTGACACGCCCGCAGCCGCAAATTGCACCGCGCAGATTGCCAAGCCAGCCCCCCGCGCAGTCCGCAGTCGCCACCTTGTCTGATGGCCCCGACGACATTAAAACTGGTGCGATCGAGGGCGATGATGCGTTCGCCCGCGACGGCATTGATCAACGCACACTGCGCCGTCTGCGCGGTGGTGAGTGGCCGGTGAACGGCCAGCTTGATCTCCACGGCATGACTCGCGACCAGGCGCGCAGCGCTACCGCAGGCTTTGTGGTGAGCGCTACCGGGCAAGGATGGCGTTGTGTACGGATCATTCATGGCAAGGGGCTGGGTTCCGCAGACAAGACGCCGGTATTGAAAGTGCTGGTGCGCCGCTGGCTACGCCAATCGGCGCAGGTTCTGGCATTCATCGATGCGCCGGCATCCGCTGGCGGCGGCGGCGCTTTGCTGATCCTCCTAAAGCCTGTCGGCCTGCGACAATTCGCGCGCCGCTAGGAGAACGTCAGAATGCACTGCACCACCACGCGTCTGGCGCAACGCTCATGGTTCGTCCGGCGAGCACTCAACCGATCTGCCTATTTCAGAGCTTCGCCAATGCCATCGAATTCCGAACCCCGCGCGCGCCCCGTTCGCCGCAGCATGACCATCGCGCTGCTTGCCGCTTCCTATGCCGCGACGTTCGCGCCGTGGGCGCGCGCCCAAACAGGAGTCCTTGAAGACCTCGACGTGCCCTACGTGACCACGCCCCAAAACGTGGTCGACGCAATGCTGGAGCTGGCAGGCGTGACGGCGAATGATGCCCTGCTCGATCTGGGATCCGGTGACGGTCGGGTTGTCATCACAGCGGCGCAACGCTTTGGCACACGCGGCACCGGCATCGAAATCGACCCGCGCCTGATCGCACTGGCTCGCGCCGGGGCCAACGCGGCCGGCGTAAGCGGGCGCACCGCATTTCTCGAACAGGACTTGTTGGCCACCGAACTGGGCGGCGCGAGCGTGATCACGCTCTATCTGTTGCCGGCGGTCAACATGCAATTGCGTCCGGCGCTGCAAAAACTCAAACCCGGCACCCGCATCGTCTCGCATGACTGGGATATGGGTGACTGGCAACCCGACAAGTGGGTGGTGGTAGATGCGCCCGAGAAAAAGATAGGCTCGGCTAAGACCAGTAAACTGATGCTGTGGATCATCAAGTAGCCGGTCGGCGGAAATGCCCCGTGCGCCCTACATGTTCGCCTTGCCGCTGCGGTTTTTGTCCATGCGTTTCTTGCGCTCAAGCTCGAACGCCTCATGCTCCTTTTTCTTGTCGAGCGCGAATGCCGGGACGATGACTTCCCACCAGAGGATCACCAGCACGAATGGCAAAGCCACCCACCACCATGACAGTTTCGCAAATGGTCCTAGTTCCGCCCAGCGCAGCCCCGCCAACAAGATTCCAACTATGAGTAAAGGCATTTTCTCTCTCCAAAGCGGCGCATCCGGGAGCCCCGTGGCGTCGATACAGAAGCTGATTGTAAACCCCAAAAGCGCACGCACAGCTACCGGTTGGAGCACCCGCGCCGGCTTGGTCCGCGCGCGCCAGGCGAGCGGCGCTCATACCCTGGCACGCCGATTTGTGGCTGTCTTGGCTCTGGCGGCAGGGTTGCCGGGCCTGTCCGCACACGCCGATGAAAAACTCGCGCGGGCGCGTAACTGCTATGCCTGCCATCAAGTCGAAGGCAAGCTCGTTGGCCCGGCCTGGCGCGATGTCGCCACCAGGTACGCACGCGATCCGGGAGCGGAAGCACGCCTGGCGCGCAAGATCCGCGAAGGCGGCGCCGGCGCGTGGGGCGTGGTGGCAATGGCGCCCAACCCGGCGGTTACCGAAGCCGACGCGCGCGCGCTGGCGCGCTGGGTTCTTGCGCTACGGCCGGCCAAATGAGTGCGACGGCGAAAGCGCTCTTGCGCGCCTGCATGCGGGCTTGATCCAGGCACTCCCTGCATCGATCTCGAAGCGCACGCCGGTCCGTATCCCGCTTCGCGGCATGCTCACTGCCTCAAGGAATTCCCTAATAGTGGCTGCCTGCGCAAGCGAAATATAATGCGGCGCTTGCCAGCCCGGCCAAGCCGGGCAACGCTCCGATTGCGTGTCCCTTTGCTGCGTTTTCATCTCTGGAGGAATAAATGCTTTCAACAACAGTTTCGACCTGGCGCCTGTGTGCGATAGCCGCCGCCACCACCCTGGCGTTGGCCGGTTGCAGCAAGGAAGAACCCAAACCCGCGACACCTGCCAAGGCAGCCGAGCCGGCCAAACCGGCCGAGCCGCCGCCGACTGTAGTGAAGATCGGCCACGTCGGCCCGCTCACCGGCAGCATCGCCCATCTGGGCAAGGACAACGAAAACGGCGTGCGCCTGGCGATCGACGAGGCCAATGCCAAGGGCGTGACCCTGGATGGCAAGAAGATCAAGTTCGAGCTGATGGGCGAAGACGACCAGGCCGACCCCAAGGTTGGCGCCACCGTGGCGCAAAAACTGGTCGACGCCAAGGTCGCAGGCGTGGTGGGCCACCTCAATTCCGGCGTCACCATCCCGGCTTCGGAAATCTACAACAAGGCCGGCATCCCGATGATCTCCGGTTCGGCCACCAACCCCAAGGTCACCGAGAACGGATACAAGATCGCCTTTCGCACCGTCGGTCGCGACGACCAGCAAGGTCCGGCGATCGCCCAGTACCTGGCATCGGAAGTCAAGCCCAAGACCGTCGCCATCATCGACGACGCCACCGCCTACGGCGAAGGCCTGGCCAACGAGGTCGAGAAGACCCTCAAGGCCGCCGGCATCACGGTGTTGCCGCGCGAAAAAGGAACCGACAAGACCAATGACTGGAAAGCAGTTCTGACCAAGGTCAAGGGCAAGAAGCCGGACGCCATTTTCTACGGCGGCATGGACGCCACCGGCGGCCCGCTGATCAAGCAGGGCAAAGAGCTTGGCCTGAAGGTAGTGTATTCCTTTGGTGACGGTGCCTGCACCGACGAAATGGGCAAGCTTGCCGGTGAGGCCGCCGAAGGCCTGCTGTGCTCGCAAGCAGGTATTCCTACCCAGGCTTCGTCCAAGACCTTCCTCAACGCATTCAAGGCCAAGTACGGTGACGTCAAGCAATATGCGCCGTTCACCTATGATGCCGCCAACCTGTTGATCGCCGCCATGCAAAAGGCCAATTCACCCGATCCGGCCAAGTATTTGCCCGAGTTGGCCAAAATCTCCATGACCGGCGCCACCGGCAAGATCGAGTTCGACGACAAAGGCGATCGCAAGAACGCGGAAATCACCATCTTCACCCTCAAAGGGGGCAAGGTCGAACCGGTTGCCGTGGTGCAGGGGGGCAAGGCGATGACCATGAGTGATTTCATGGCCGCAGCGGGCGGTGCCAGCGCCCCGGCGGCAGCCGCAGCACCCGCGGCTGCTCCGGCAGCCCCGGCGGCGGCGCCGGCCGCCGCGCCGGCGCCGGAAGCCAAGAAGGCTGACGACAAGAAGTAAGCAATTTACGCGTTTCAAGTGTTACAACGGCATCGCTGAGCAATCATCGATGCCGTTTCTTTTTGTCTGAAGCCGCCGTGGATATTTTCCTGCAGCAAATCATCAACGGGCTCACGCTCGGCTGCGTCTATGCCGTGGTGGCGCTCGGCTACACCATGGTCTACGGCATCATCCAGCTGATCAACTTCGCGCATGGCGAAGTGGTGATGATTGGCGCCATGGTGGCGTTTTCGGTGATCATGGCGCTGGCCAAGTCCGGCCTGCCGCCCATCGTTGTGGTGCTGATCGGCACCGCAGTGGCGGTACCGGCCTGCATGCTGGTGGCCTATCTTATGGAGCGTATCGCCTACAAGCCGCTGCGCGGCGCGCCGCGTTTAGCGCCGCTGATCACCGCGATCGGCATCTCGATCATCCTGCAGCACGTGGCGATGATGATCTGGGGCCGCAGCCCGATGGCGTTTCCGCAGGTCATCAAACCCCAGACCTACGAGATCGGCGGCGCCCTCATCACCAGCGTGCAGATCGCCATCATCCTGATCTCCTTCACCCTGATGGGCGGGCTCCTGCTGCTGGTCTACCGCACCAAGCTGGGGGTGGCGATGCGCGCCACCTCGCAGCGCCAGGACATCGCAGGCCTGATGGGCATCGATGTGAATCGGGTGATTTCCGCCACCTTCGTGATCGGCGCAGCCCTGGCAGCGGTCGCCGGCGTGATGATCGGCACCTATTACGGCCAGACCCAGTACACCATGGGGGAACTGTTGGGCCTGAAGGCCTTCTGCGCCGCAGTGTTGGGCGGTATCGGCAACCTGGCCGGCGCCGTGCTGGGCGGCATCCTCATGGGCCTGGTCGAGGCGCTCGGTACCGGCTACATCGGCGACCTCACCAACAACTGGTTCGGCTCCAACTATCGCGACGTGTTCGCCTTCATCGTGCTGATCCTGGTGCTGGTGTTCCGGCCTTCGGGCCTGTTGGGCGAGCGTGTGGGAGACCGTGCATGAGGCTCGACGTAGCCGGCGACCGCCAGCTGTTGCTGCGTTACGCCGGTTTGGCGCTCGTCGCCGTCGCCTTGATCGCGCTGCCTTTCGCGCTGGTGCAGGTCGGCACGGCCTGGGTACGCATCACCAATCTGGCGATCCTGTTCGCCCTCCTTGCGCTGGGACTCAATATCGTGGTCGGCTTCGCCGGCCTGCTCGACTTGGGCTACATCGCCTTCTATGGAGTTGGTGCCTATGTCTGGGCCTTGCTGGCCTCGCCGCATTTCAACCTGCACCTGCCGTTCTGGGTGATCCTGCCGATCGGGGCCCTGGCCGCCTGCTTCTTCGGCGTTCTGTTGGGCGCACCCACCCTCAAGCTGCGCGGCGATTACCTGGCGATCGTCACCCTGGGTTTCGGCGAGATCGTACGCATTTTTCTCAACAACCTGTCGCGCCCGGTGAATATCACCAATGGGCCGCAGGGCATCGCGCGCATCGACCCGGTACGCATCGGTGATCTGGACTTTTCCACCACCAGCCAGGTGGCGGGGTTGGCGTTCTCGAGCCCGATCAAGTACTACTACCTGCTGCTGGTTTTCCTGCTGCTGGTGATCGTGATCAACATGCGCCTGAAGGATTCGCGCATCGGCCGCGCCTGGGAAGCGATTCGCGAAGATGAAATCGCGGCACGCGCGATGGGCATCAACACCACTTCGCTCAAGCTGCTGGCGTTCGCCATGGGCGCTTCCTTCGGCGGCATTGCCGGCGGCATGTTCGCCTCGATGCAAAGTTTCATCAGCCCGGAAAGCTTCGTGCTGGTGGAGTCGGTGATGGTGCTGTCGATGGTGGTGCTGGGCGGCATGGGCAACATCTGGGGCGTGATTCTCGGCGCCATCTTGCTGACCTTCGTGCCGGAATTGCTGCGCTATACGGTCGAACCGCTGCAGAAGGCCGCCTTCGGTCGCATGATCATCGAGCCCGAGGTCATCCGCATGTTGCTGTTCGGTCTGGCGCTGGTGCTGATGATGCTGTTTCGCCCGGCCGGCATATTGCCTAAATCGGTGCGCAAGCGCGAACTTTCAGCGATCGCAAAATGAGCACGGTCATGCTCAGTGGCCAGGGCATCGGCAAACGCTTCGGCGGCGTCCAGGCCTTGTCGGAGGTGAGCTTTTCGATCCGGCGCGGCGAAATCTACGGCTTGATCGGGCCCAATGGTGCCGGCAAGACCACCCTCTTCAACGTGCTCACCAGCGTCTACACGGCCGACGCCGGCGCGTTCGAATTCGACGGCAAGCCCCTAAGCCGCGCCAAGCCGCACGAAGTGGCGGCGCTGGGAATCGCCCGCACCTTCCAGAACATCCGCCTGTTTGCCAACTTGTCAGCGATCGAGAACGTCATGATCGGCCGCCACGTGCGTACCCGTGCCGGTGTTTTCGGCGCCATACTGCGCACCCCGGCGACGCGCGCCGAAGAAGCCCGCATCGAAAGCCGGTCTCTGGCGCTGCTTGAGTATGTCGGGCTGGTGGCACGCGCCAACGATGTCGCCGGCCAATTGCCCTATGGTGCGCAGCGCCGGCTCGAGATCGCACGGGCACTGGCCACCGATCCCAAGTTGCTGGCCTTGGACGAGCCGGCGGCCGGCATGAACGCGACCGAAACCGCCGACCTGCGCGGACTGATCGAGCGCATCCGTGGCGACGGCACCACCGTGCTCCTGATCGAACACGACATGAAGCTGGTGATGGGCCTGTCCGACCGCGTGCTGGTGCTCGACTACGGGCGGCGCATCGCCGAAGGGCCGCCGGCCGAGGTGCGCGCAGACCCCAGGGTGATCGAAGCCTACCTGGGTGCCGGGGCCGCTAGCGCCAGCGCGCGTGCAGTGAGCGCATGAGCAACATCCTCGAATTGAAACAACTGGCAGTGCACTACGGCGGCATTCGCGCCGTCAAGGGCATTGATCTGGTGGTTGGCGAAGGTGAACTGGTGTGCCTGATCGGTGCCAATGGTGCCGGCAAGACCACCGCGCTCAAGGCGATTGCCGGCATGTTGTCGCCAGCCGGTGGCAGCATTGCCTATCGGGGACAGCCATCCGCCGGCCTGCGGCCGTTCGAACTGGTGCGCCGCGGGCTGGCGCTGGTGCCCGAGGGTCGCGGCGTGTTCGGACAATTGAGCGTGGCAGAAAACTTAGCCATGGGCGCCTACGCGCGCAACGACCCGCGCGCGGTGGCCAGCGATCGCGAGCGCATGCTGGGCCTGTTTCCACGACTCAAGGAACGGCTGCTGCAATCCGCCGGCACCCTGTCGGGCGGCGAACAGCAAATGCTGGCGATCGCTCGCGCCCTGATGTCGCGCCCGCGACTGCTGCTGCTTGACGAACCCAGCATGGGATTGGCGCCATTGGTGGTCGAGAAGATTTTCGAGATCATCGTCAACGTCGCCCGCGAGGGCGTGACCATACTTCTGGTGGAGCAGAATGCGCGACTCGCATTGGAAACCTGCCAGCGGGCCTATGTGATGGAAAGCGGCCTGATCAGCCTGCACGGCGCTGCCGCCGGCCTGCTTGACGATCCTCAGGTGCGGGCCGCCTACCTCGGCGAGTAGCCAGTCCCGGTGGTTGGCGTCAAGCGCATCAACCGACGGCCACGCAAGCGGTTTCAGCCGCCAGGTTCAGTTGCTCAGCGCCTGAGTTGGTGCGGGAATGCGACCGCCGCGGCCGATAAACGCACTGCTGTCGCAACTGCTCACCGCCATCACCGGCGCATAGCCAAGCAAGCCGCCGAATTCGACCTGATCGCCGACTTTCTTGCCAGGTGACGGGATCAGGCGCACTGCGGTGGTCTTGCGATTGATCATGCCGATCGCCGCTTCGTCGGCGATGATCGCGGCAATCGTGGTGTCCGGCGTATCGCCGGGAATCGCGATCATGTCAAGGCCCACCGAACACACCGCGGTCATCGCTTCGAGCTTGTCGAAAGACAGCGCCCCCATGCCAGCGGCCTCGATCATGCCGATATCCTCTGACACCGGAATGAAAGCACCCGACAGCCCGCCGACATGGCTTGAGGCCATCGCACCGCCCTTCTTCACCGCGTCGTTCAGGAGCGCCAGCGCGGCGGTCGATCCGTGGGCGCCGACCCTTGACAGGCCCATGGCCTCGAGAATGCGCGCCACCGAATCGCCAATGGCCGGTGTCGGTGCAAGCGACAAATCGACGATGCCGAACGGCACCCCGAGGCGCGCAGACGCGGCACGGCCGACCAGTTCGCCCATGCGCGTCACCTTGAAGGCGGCGCGCTTGATGATCGATGACAGTTCGCCAAAGTCGGCTGTGGGCGCCGCCTCGACCGCACGCATCACCACGCCGGGACCTGACACACCTACGTTGATCACGCAATCCGGCTCGCCGATGCCATGAAAAGCGCCTGCCATGAAGGGGTTGTCCTCGACCGCGTTGCAAAACACCACCAGCTTGGCTGCACCCAGGCCATCGAAGGCGGCGGTCAGTTGTGCCGCCTGCTTGATCACCCGGCCCATCATGGCGACCGCATCCATGTTGATGCCGGCCTTGGTCGAACCGATGTTGACAGAAGCGCACACCCGCTCGGTCTGCGCCAGTGCCTCCGGGATAGCCTCGATCAGCGCCAGGTCACCAGGCGTGAATCCCTTGTGCACCAGTGCCGAAAAACCGCCAATGAAGTTGACGCCGATCTCGCGCGCCGCACGATCCAGCGCATGCGCCACGCCCAGCATGGCCTCCCGTACCCCCAGGTCGGATACCGCTTCGGCGATGATCGCCACCGGAGTCACCGAGACGCGGGTGTTGGTCACCGGTATGCCGTACTCGCGCGCGATCGCGGCACCGGTGGCGACCAGCTGGCTGCCTTTGCGACACACCTTGTCGTACACGCGCTGTGCCAGGCGTGCATGGTTCTCGGCAGCGCAATCGCGCAAGGAAATCCCCATGGTGATGGTGCGAATGTCGAGCTTTTCCATCTGCACCATGCGGATGGTCTCGACGATTTCCTGCGGCGAATAGCTCGATAGGGACATGGGAGGGGGTTTTTCCAGGCCTTTAAGTCATGCAATTACCCGGCTCCGCCGGTGATTGCATGCAGGACCGCCTCGACAAAAGCAGGGTTTTACTTTTGTCGACCGTCACACGCGGTGCATCAGCTTGAAGACGTCTTCGCGCTGGATGTCGATTTTCAGGCCCATCGACTCGCCGCGGGCGTTGAGTTCACCCTTGAGGGCGTCGAAGCCGCTACTCGATTTGGCCAGGTCGACCATCATGATCATCACAAAAAACTCCTGCATGATCGATTGCGAGATGTCGAGAATGTTCACCTGCGCCCGCGCCAGCATGGTCGCCACAGCGGCGATGATGCCGACCTGATCGTGACCGATTACGGTAACGATGGCGCGGTTGCCGGCGCCGGTTGTCGGCGTGATCGAGGGCATCATGTCGAATCGCTCCGCGGTCAGCCGGCACGCGCCAGATCGGCTTCGGTCAAGAAGCTGTCGGCGAAAAACTCTTCTTGCGGCAGGCCGCAGACGCCGATCAGGTCCCGGCGCGCCGAATCGACCACGATCGGCGCACCGCAGGCATATACCTGATGGCCCGAGAGGTCGGGAAAATCAGCCATCGCGGCAAGGTGCACAAAACCGCTACGCCCGTCCCATCGATCTTCCGGCAAAGCGTCGGAGACCACCGGCACGAAGCGGAAATTGGGCATGCTGTCCTGCCAGCGCTTGCACAAATCCATCATGTAGATGTCCTGGGGGCGGCGCCCGCCCCAGTAAAGGGTCATCGGCCGCGTGCTTTCGCGAAAAAGCGCGTGCTCGATGATTGCCTTGATCGGCGCGAAGCCGGTCCCGCTGGCGACGAAAACCATCGGCTTGGAGCTCTCTTCGCGCAGGAAAAAACTCCCCAGCGGCCCTTCGAAGCGCAGAATGTCGCGCTCTTTCATCTTGCCGAACACATGATCGGTGAAATGCCCGCCCGGCATGTGGCGAATGTGCAGTTGCACGAACTGGTCGTCATGCGGCGCATTGGCCATCGAGTAGCTGCGCCGCTTGCCGTCCTTTAGCATGAACTCGATGTACTGCCCGGCCAGGTACTGCAGGCGTTCGTTGGCCGGCAGCTTGAGCGAGATCACCACCACGTCGTCGGCCACGCGCTCGATGGATTGCACCCGCGAGGGCAGGATCTTCACCTGCAGGTCCTTGATCGCGCCGACTTCGCGCGCCTCGATCACCACCTCCGACAACGGTTTGGCACAGCAGAACAACGCCATGCCGCGCGTTTTCTCCTCCGCGGTCAGGATGTTCGGCGCATGGCTGCCGTAGTCCACGGCGCCGCTCACAAGCTTGCCCTTGCAGGAACCGCAGGCACCATTGCGGCAGCCGTAAGGCAGGCCGATGCCGTTGTTGAGCGCTCCCTGCAGGATGGTCTCGCCCTCGTTGCAGATGAATTGATGGCCGGACGGTTGAATGCTGACCTGAAAGCTCATGGTGAAAGATAAAATCGAATAATGAAAACAGAATCAGGAAAGGTCCTGCTGCTGGGCGCAGGTGACATCGGCCGCCGCATCATTGCCAGCATCACGCCTCAATTCGCGGTGACCGCGGTGACTTCCCAACGGGCCAATCGGTCCTCGCTCAAACGCCTTGGCGCCAAGGCCGTCAGCGCCAATCTCGACCGCCCCCATTCGCTGTCCAGGCTGCCGTCCGACTGGCAAATCCTGATTCATTGCGCACCGCCGCCAGCCCGCGGGACGCGCGACAGTCGCACCCGCAACCTGCTGCGTAGCGTCGCGTTGCGAGGCCTCGAAAGAAGCAAAATTTTAACACGCGTCATCATCTACCTGAGCACCAGCGGCGTCTATGGTGACTGTGGCGGCGCCGTGGTCAGTGAAGCCCGAGCGCTGCGACCGGCCAACCCGCGCGCGCAACGTCGGGTAGATGCCGAGCGACGATTGGCGCGGCATGCGAAGCGACTTGGCATGCACCTCATCATCCTGCGTGTACCGGGCATCTATGCCGCCGATCGTCTGCCGCTCGAACGCCTCCAGGCGGGTACGCCCGCGATCATCGCTGCCGAAGACTCATATACCAATCATGTACACGCCGCCGATCTTGCGGCCTTGACCGTGCGCGCCATGCGCCACGCCCTGCGACGCCGGCCAGCGCTGTCGCGTGCATACAACGCCAACGACGACAGTGACATCAGGATGGGCGACTACTTCGACCTGGTGGCACAGGCGTTCGGGCTGCCAGCGCCACCGCGACTGCCGCGCGCGGCCATTGCCAATGCGGTTTCCCCAATGCTGTTTTCCTTCATGCGCGAATCGCGGCGCCTTGACAACAGACGGCAAAAGCGCGAACTGCGGCTGCGTTTTCAGTTTCCCACGGTTGCCGATGGGGTCTCGGCCATCCGCAGGTGTGCATAGACAATGCCCCCCATCTCGTTGAAGGCATAGTAGCTGCGCAGCAGCGCCGGCGCGTTTGGTACATAGTCTCCCCAACGCCTGACCGGCGGCGACGAGATCGGATTGACTGGCGCCGGCAGGACCACGAAGCCGGCGCGCTCGAATGCCAGCAGGGAGCGGCGCATGTGGAATGCGCTGGTGACAAGAATGATCCTGCGCACCTTCTGCGGCAGCAGAATGCGCGCGGTGAATTCGGCATTTTCAACCGTATTGCGCGACTCGTCTTCCAGCCACCTGGCCTCGACACCGAAGTCGCGCGCCAGCATCTCGCGCATGACTTCCGCTTCGGTCGGGTCGAAGCCGTCCGGTTTGCCGCTGCTTACCAGCACCGGCAGGCCGGTCTGCTTTGCCAGTCTGGCACCCGCGTGGACCCGTTCGAGGGTGAACAAACCAGGTCCCGAGTCGATCACCTTGCCGTCAGCGTCGAAGGCAAGACGCCGACCTCCGCCCAACATGACAATCGCGTGCGCAGTGCCGAAGCGCGACGCGGCAGACTCCATTTCGACACTCCGGATCAGGAATGTCGACACTGGCGGCAGGCTGAGCAGCAGCAGCAATGCCGCAAACAAGGCGAGCAGCCAACGGGCCAACCCCGGACGACGGCGCACCAGCAACCAGGCCAGCAGCAACAGCCAGCCAAGTCCCAGTGGCGGCAGCAACAGTTGCTTGGCGACGCTGCCGAATTCCCAGATCATGAAGAGGTCGCCGATTCAGGCGCGCGCCGTGGCCGCATGCTGTTCGCTGGCGTTGCCGCCTGACGCGGGCGCAAGCTTGCGTGCGATCAGCACGCACGCCAGGGTCAGGCCGGCCGCGCAGATGCCCACCGCTCCAAAACCGGTCAGCGAACCATCGGCGGCATGGCCGATCATGGCACCCGCCAGCAGTGACGCCACCCCCGCCGCCAGGTTCTGCGCCGCACTCGACAGACTCATGAAGGCACCGCGCATGCGCGGATCCACGCAACTGGTGACCAGCGCCATCAAGGGGATGAAGCGCCCTGACATCAGCACCATGAACAGCGTGCTCACCAGCAGCAAGGTCGCCAGCGGCGCACGCGGCATGTGGGTCAGAATCAGGATCGGCACGACCGAACAACAGGCGAGGATGACGAACACGCGGCGCTTGCCGAAACGATCGGCCGACCAACCAATCAGACGCGAAGTGAAAATGGTGGCCAGGCCGCCGGCAAAGAACACCCATGCCAGTTCCGCCTCGCTGATGCCGACATTCTTCACCTGATAGGCGCTGAGGAAGGGAAATACGGCGAACCCGGACAGGGTGAACAGAAACACCGCTGCCAGCGCACGTCGGTGGGTCGCGGACCTGAAGAGCCCGGTGAAACGCGCTACCCAGCCGAGCGGCGCGGCTTGTGATGAACGCACGTGGGAATCGATACGCGGCACCACGCTGGCGATGCAAAACCACAATGCCAGGCTGACTCCGCCCAAAGCATAGAAAGGCGCGTGCCAGCCCAGGCGTGTAGCCAGCAGCAGACTGACCGGCACACCGAGCACGGAAACCAGCGGAAACGCCGACATCACGATCCCCATGGCGCGGCCGCGGCGCTCGGCCGGGATCAGGTCGCCTACGATCGCCATCACCAGCGAGCCGACCACGCCACCCGAAGCGCCGGCCAGGGCGCGTGCCGCCAGCAGGGACCAGAATCCGGGCGCCAGTGCACAGGCCAGCGTTGCGGCGACGAAGAAGGCGTAGACCAGCGCCAGCACCTGCTTGCGGTCAAAGCGATCGATCACGAAGCTGGCCGCCAGCCCGGCCACGGCGGCCGCCAGCGCGTAGACCGACACCAGGGTGCCGAACTGGCTGGCCGTGATGCCCCACTGGCGCATGAACTGCGGCGCCAGTGGTGTCAGAATCATGAAGTCAAGCAGGTGGGTGAACTGCAGCGAAGCCAGCAGCCACAGGACCACGCGTTCACGGCGTGCCGACAAATGATGCTGCGAATCCTGCATGGTTCCCTGCGCGGAGCACAACCAGGAGCGGACCGGATGGCCGCCCCACAAACGCAATCGGCCCGCCGCTTGCGCGAAGGGCCGATCGACCTCAACTGGTGCCGCTTGCCGGAATCGAACTGGCGACCTACGCGTTACGAGTGCGTTGCTCTACCAACTGAGCTAAAGCGGCGAAGAGCATCATTTTATCAAGAAATCACCGGCTTACGCCGCCAGCATTTCACGCGCCGCCTTGCGCGTGGTTGCCGTGATCTCGGCGCCGCCCAGCATGCGCGCGATCTCCTCGACCCGCCCGGTCCGTGCCAGCGGACTGACCCTGGAGACGGTTCGACCGCCCGCGCTCTCCTTGGCCACTTGCCAATGGTGGTCGCCCTGGGACGCCACCTGCGCCAGGTGGGTTACGCACAGGACCTGGCGTTCGCCGCCGAGGGTCTTCAACTGCCGACCGACAATCTCCGCCACCGCGCCGCCGATGCCGGCGTCGACTTCATCGAAGATCAGGGTCGGCACCCGCGCGGCGCGGCTGGCGATCACCTGGATGGCCAGTGCAATGCGCGACAACTCGCCGCCGGAAGCCACCTTGGCAAGCGCGCGCGGTTCGACACCGGCGTGACCGGCCACCCTGAACTCGATGCGCTCCAGTCCGTGCGGCCCGCCCTCTTCCAGGGCTTCGAGCGCAATCTCGAAGCGGCCACCGGTGAGAGCCAGCTCTTGCATGGCCTTGGTTACCTGACGCGCCAACTGCGTCGCCGCTTGCGCGCGCCCGACTGACAACTTGCGCGCCGCAACCGCATAGGCAGCCTGTGCGGCCTGCATTTGCGCGGCCAATGCACCCACATCGGCCGCCAGCTTCAATTCCTCCAGGTGCGCCTTGAGGCGGACGTGTTCCAGCGGCAGGTCACCCGCTGCCACGCGAAAGCGGCGACCGGCGCCATGCAGGGCCTCCACCCGCGCGGCGCTTTCCGCCAGGCGCTGCGGATCAAGGTCGACACGCCGCAAGTACTGCCCAAGCTCGCGCGCCGCTTCCTGCACCTGGATGCGCGCCGGTTCAAGCTGTTCGCTGATGGCCTTCAATTGCGGATCGTAGTCGCTCAGCCCGTCAAGTCTGGCACCCACTGCCGACAGCGTGCCCAGTGCCGCGCCGTCGCTTTCGGACAAGGCGGCAATCGCCGCTTCCACTCCTTCAATCAGGCTGGCGGCGTGCGCCAGTCGCGTATGCTCGCGCTGCACTTCTTCCCACTCACCGGCCCCAGGTGCCAAGCGATCGAGTTCCTCGACCTGCCAGGCAACGCGCTCGCGTTCCTCGAGAAGGCGGCGAGCGTCACTTTCGGCGCTGGCCAGGGCGTCTTTCCGCTTGCGATAGCGGGCGTGCGCTTCGCGCACTGCGGCGGCGTCCGCGTCGAGCCCCGCATGGCTGTCCAGCAGCAGGCGCTGCGCTTCGGCACGACCGAGCGACTGGTGTGCATGCTGGCCATGAATGTCGACCAGGAATTCGCCGGCCTCGCGCAATTGCGCCAGGGTCACACTGCGGCCGTTGATGAAAGCGCGCGAACGGCCGTTTGCGTCGATCACCCGGCGCAGAATACAGCTCCCCTCCTCGCTGCCCAGTTCATTCAGGTTGAGCCACTCCACAAGTAACTGTGGCACGTCGAAATCCGCACTGATCTCAGCCTGGCGCGCACCTTCACGGATCACGCCGGCCTCGCCACGCTCGCCCAACACCAGGTTCAAGGCATCGATGAGGATCGATTTGCCGGCGCCGGTCTCGCCGGTCAACACCGTGAAACCGCTTGCCGGTTCGAGGTCGAGCGCCTCGACGATGACAAAATCGCGAATGCTCAGGAAGCGCAACACGTCGATACCCGGAGGTTGATCACTGCGCCGGCGGCAGCGAGCTCCAGTGGAGCTTTTCGCGCAGCATGCGGAAATAGTCGTAGCCGCGCGGGTGCAGGAAACGGATCGTGTGTTGCGAGCGGCGAATCGTGATGCAATCGCGCTCCTGCAGCGTGATATGCGCCTGGCCGTCGAAATGCGCACCGGCGTCGCGCCCGCGCGTCAAGGTCATTTCGACTTCGCAGTCATCCGACAGCGCAATCGGCCGGTTCGACAGGGCGTGCGGCGCCACCGGCACCAGCACGATGGCCGCCAGGTTGGGATGCATGATCGGCCCGTTCGCTGAAAGCGCATAGGCGGTCGACCCGGTCGGCGTGGCGACGATCAGGCCATCGGCACGCAAGTTGTAGACGAACTTGCCGTCGATGGTCACGGTCAGCTCGACCATGCCGCCGATCGCGCCGCGGCTGACCACCACATCGTTGAGCGCCAGGGTATCGAGCAGTACCTGGCCGTGACGTGTGACGCAGCCCTGCAGTATGTGGCGTTCCTCGGCGTCGTATTCGCCCTCGAGGATCGCTTTCAGGGCCTGCTGCGTGTCGCGCAAGGCGATATCGGTCATGAAGCCGAGCCGACCCTGGTTGACCCCCACCAGCGGCACGTTGTGTGCCGCCAGGATGCGCGCCACCGAAAGCATGGTGCCATCGCCACCCACCACCACCGCCAGATCGACTTCGCGCCCGATCTCGCCCACCGCCGCGGTGGCGTAGCCCGCAAGGCCGATGTTGTCCGCCGTATCCTTTTCGACAATCGGGTTGTAGCCGCTGGCCTTCAGGTAACTGGCAATCGCCACCAGCGGCTCGGCGACGCCCTGACTCTGGTACTTGCCGACGATCGCGATGTTTTTGAACTGTGGTGACATGGCGCGAATTAAAGCACAAGGCAGGACCGGCCCGCAGGCATATCCACGCAGGTCAATCACTGGTGGGCACATCGGCCTGATCGCCGGCGCGCTTGCGCCCGGCCATGCCCTGCATGCCCTGCAGCAGCGCGGCATACAGGCCGGCTGCCGCGATCACGCCCATGCCCAAGAGCGTCCATCCATCAGGAACGTGATGCGTGACCACAATGCCAAACGTGGTGGCGAACAGCAGCTGGGTATAGGATATCGGCGCCAGGCTCGATGCCGCAGCCCGCTGGAACGCGAGTATAAGCAGCAAATGCCCGCCGGCACCGAATAGCCCGAGCGCCACCAACAGAGGCCATTGCTGCAGGGTTGGCGCCTGCCATACCCATAGCACCGGCCCGCTGGCGATAACCGCCCCCACCAGGCCGGTGAAGAACAGGGTCGTCAGCGGATCGTCGGCGCCTGCGTATTTGCGCGTCAGTATCTGGAACACCGCGTAGACCAGCGACAGGCCCAGCGGAATCAGCGCCACCCAGCCGAACAGGCCGCCGCCCGGACGAATGATGATCAGCACGCCACAAAAACCGGCGATCACCGCAGCCCAGCGTGCCGGCGAGACCTTCTCGCCAAGAAAGCTCTTCGCCAGCAGGGTCACGATCAGTGGCGTCACAAAGGCAATCGCAGTGAACTCCGCCAGCGGCATCAAGGACAGGCCGGCGAAGGACAGGCAGGTGCAAACAATCAGGATCGCCCCGCGGCCGAACTGCCAGCGCGGATTGTCGGTGCGCCACAGGCGCGCGCCCATCGGCGGGCCGAACACCAGGAACATCAGTGCGACGTGAAAGAAGTACCGAAACCAGACCAGTTGCAGGGTCGGCACCTCGCTGCTCAGATGCTTCACCAGCACGTCTAGACCGGCGAAGGTGAAGGCGCAGCCCAACATCATGAAAATGCCGGCGCGAACCCTGGCACGGGTCGATGGCGGCAAGTTCCGTGGGTCGCTCACGGCACGCCCTGCACGGGGCAAACGCGATGCCCGGCAAACGGCAAAGAGTCCGGTAGTGTCATCACCGCCCGCGTCATGGCATCGCCCTTTGCGTGGCTTTCGGGCAATGCCGTGGAATCAGAAATGGCGGGCGTATAGCTGCGTGAACACGAGCATATTTTCACACATGCGGGTCGCCCCGCTGCCAACCTGTGCAACAATTCTCCGCTCCAAAACAGTACCGCGAGCGATCAACCCATGCTGTTGCGCCTACTCCTGCTTCTGCTGGTGCCCGCCAGCGTAATCGCGCAAGGAACCAGCCTGCGCATCGGCATCGCCGCCGACATCACCTCGCTCGACCCGCATCACATCAACATCGGATCGAACAACAATGCCTTGTGGCATATTTACGACGCGCTCACCCACGTCAACCCGGATGCGCGCCTGATTCCGGGCCTGGCCGAAAGCTGGAAAGCGGTTGACAAGACCACCTGGGAATTCCGCCTGCGCCGCGGCGTGAAGTTCCACGACGGCAGCGAGTTCGGCGCCGCCGACGTGATCGCTTCGATCGAACGCGCCCGTGCTGCCGAGAAAAGCGGCGGTCAGTATGGTTCCTTCACCAAGGCAATTGTCGAAATGAAGGCGCTGCAACCCGACGTGGTGATGTTCAGGACAGCCACGCCCTATGCGATGCTGCCCTACGACCTGAATTCGATCTTCATCATCAGCGCACGGGCGAAAACCGCGAGCACCGAGGATTTCAACTCCATCCGCGGCGGCGCCGATGGCAAGCCGCTGGGCGCCGGCACCGGGCCCTACAAGCTCGCGGAGTACAAGCGTGGTGAGCGTGTCGACCTGGCGCGCAACGACGCCTATTGGGGCCCCAAGCCGGCCTTCGCGACCGCGTCCCTGCGCATATTGCCCACCGACGGACCGCGTCTGGCGGCCCTGCTGGCGGGCGACATTGACATGATCGAGAACATCCCGACCGGCGACGCCGTGCGCTTGAAGCGCGACGCCAGGCTGCTGCTGGCGCAAAAAGTATCGTGGCGCACACTGTTCTTTCACATGGATCAGTGGCGGCCGAACCCGCCCGGTGTGACCGCCCGCGACGGCAAGCCGCTGGCAAAAAACCCCTTCACCGACATTCGCGTGCGCCAGGCGATTTCAAAGGCGATCAATCGCGGCGCCATCGTCGAGCGAGTGATGGACGGCCTGGCGCTGCCAGCGGCCAACCTGGTGGCACCACCCGTATTCGGGCACGTGGCGGCGCTCAAGCCAGAGGCGGTCGATGTGGAAGGGGCGAAAAAGCTGCTGGCGGAAGCCGGCTACGCCGACGGCTTCGCGCTGACCTTGGCCGCGCCCAACAACCGCTATGTCAATGACGAACAGATCGCCCAGGCGGTGGCGCAGATGCTCACGCGCATCGGCCTTTCGGTCAAGGTGGAAACCCACCCCGCTGCCACCTATTTCACCAAGGCACGCAATGGCGAGTTCGCCTTTGCGATGCTGGGCTGGGGCTCGTTCTCCGGCGACCTGGCCCTGCGCGCCTTGCTCGCCACGCCAAACCCGGACAAAGGCTTCGGCACCTGGAACTGGGGCAGGTTCTCATTGCCACGCGTGGACGAACTGCTGGAAGCCGGCTTCCAGAATACCGACGACAAGCAACGCGAGATTGGCGCCCAGGAGGCCGCGACCCTGGCGCTCAGGAACTACGGGGCGATTCCATTGCATCACCAGATCGCCACCTGGGCCATGAAAAAGCACCTGAGCTACGCCGGCCGCACCGACGAATACACCTTTGCACATCAGGTCAAGGCGCAGTAGAACAACCCTCGGGCCCTGTGCCTTGCCACCCTCCGGACGCGAGAAGCCGGGCAATGCGAGGGCTAACGCGCGCATGAAACAATGCGCCCGGACCTGCACGGCAACATTGGGGCGCGCGCGATCCGCTATATGTCACAGCCTTTCGATAGCTCAATTCTCCGCGCCATGACAATGCTTGTACTTGCGCCCGCTGCCACACGAACAAGGTTCATTGCGCCCTGGCCTGGACACGCCGCGCACGGGTTGCGCCGCAATCCCGGGTAGCGGCCGCGAGGGCTCGCGCAAGCCCAGCCAGTGGGCATGGATGCTGCGCAAGGCGGGCGCGATCGAATCGACACAGGCCATGTGGCGCGCATCGGCATCCGCCAGTATCTCGATCTCCTCTTCGAGCCGTTTCCAGCCCTCTTCGGTGCCATACAGGCGGATGCTGGCAAACCACTCGGGGTGCGCGTCCATCAATGGTTGCCAGCCGTTGCTGTCGAATGCCACGCCCTTGAGAAAGCCGAAGCACCAGTCGTCGATCACCGGCACGCTGCCGCTCTCCGGGCTGCTTTCCGGAAACAGTGGCTGGAACTCCAGTGGCGCGCGGGTCAGCCCAGCGGCGATTTCGTTGGCGAAACGCAACACCAGGCTGGCAACGCGCTTGGCGTCCTTGTCGTTTCTGAAACCCGGTACCTGCGCCGCTTCCTCATGATCCCAGACCCAGGGCATCCACTCCGCTGGCGGCACCAGCCGCGGCCCGGACAGCACTGCGCACAGAAATCCGTCGAGCATGGAGATATCCATCGGCGCGTCCAGCCCGGTATCGAGCAGAAACGCGTCCAGGGCTTCGATTTCCTTGTCCGAGAGCGGGGTGTCGAGGTTAGGTTTCATGGTTTCGCTTGCAAGGGCGGGGCGATTCCGGCCCTGCGGCGGGTCGCGGGATCTGCTGACAGAACGCATCATCACACAAGACGCGCCGCCCGCCCGGCGCGCTTGCGGGTTAGCATCTGCCGCATGGCACACATCATCCCCGATGGCTGGCAGGCACTCACTGCCAGCGGATCCGCGCAACGCGAGCGCCATCGATGGCCGTTTGCGCCAATTCTGCAAGGGCGTGAAAACGCCGATCGAAACCCTGCTCTATTGCCCCGACTTCACTGTGAAACAGCCGGGCAATACGACCTGTTGGGCAATCCGCTGCAAGGCGCGGGCGACATCGCGATCGATTCGGTACATCGCTTCAAGGGGCGTTCGGCGCCCTGCGTGGTGTTCACCGAGATCGATGTCGCGCCCGGCACCAAAGCCCTCGACGAGGCCGCCTGCCGCCGCCTGTTCGTCGGCGCCACCCGCGCCACCCGCGCCACCATGAAACTGGTGCTGGTGCTGTCGCAGCGCCGCGCGGGTACTCCTGGGCGACGAAAACATCACCTGAGGCCGGGCCCTGCGCAAGTTCGGCACCGGCGCGCCGACGCCCGTTCCGCTCAAGCTCAAGCTCAACCTCAAGCGGCGACCGCTGCCGGCAGCGCGCGCTGCTGAAACTCCGGCATCACCTCGCGCGCAAACATGCGCAAGGCCTGCGGATCGCCGCCGACATCGAGCATCAGCACGTATTGGACGCCGGCCCGCTCCAGTGCCTTGAGGCGCTGGATGATTTCGTCCGGCGTGCCGATCAGGGCCGAGCGCTCGGTGCCGGCGCGCATGTCCGCATCGTTGCTCGGAATCGCCAGCGTGGTGCGGCCGCGCGGGTCATTGGTCAGGGCCGCCACGTTGCGCAGAAACTGCGCGCGCTGCTGATGCGCACGTTCACGTTGCGCCGCATTGAGCGCCACATGCAGCGCGCGCGTCAGGCCGACAGCCAGCGGATCGAAAGTGGCGCCACGCGCCTGCAGCGCCTGGCGATACGTCTCTACACGACTGCCGGCGACTTCGGCATCGCAAAACTGATCAAGCAGCAGACGGAAGTCCTGGCTGGCGGCCCACTGAATGCCGCCGGGGCTGCCGGCCGCCATCCAGAAAGGCGGGTGCGGCCGCGTCAGCGGCGTGGGCTCGATCACCACGTCCTCGAAATGCCAGCGCTTGCCGTGGTGTGAAAAGCGCCCGCGCGTGGTCCATGCTTTTCTGATCACCTCAAGCGCCTCGGCGAAACGCTCGTCCGCCTCCGCGGGCGGAATGCAAAAACCGGCGAACTCGCTGAAGCGATAACCCTTGCCGATGCCGAAATCGAAGCGGCCGTTCGACAGCAGGTCGAGCGTGGCCGCCTGCTCGGCCAGCAGCACCGGGTTATGCCAGGGCAACACGGTCACCGCCGTGCCCAGGCGCATCACCGAGGTCTTGGCTGCCAGGTAAGTGAGCAGGCTGATCGACGCCGACACCTGGTTGAAACCGGTGAAATGATGCTCCACCAGGAATACGCTGTGGAAGCCGAGTTGCTCGGCTTCCAGCACATAGTCGATGAATGCACGGTATTGCTGCGGGCTGTCGCTGCCGTCGCCGGCGCCGGCGACGGTGGCGCCGCCGAAGAGTCCGAATTTCATGAAATGGTGCTCCGCTTCATTGATTGGCTGGATTGGATCTGGGCATCGCCTGCATGCATCCCGGCGCTGCGCGCCCGCGCGAAAACTGCGCGCGGCGCCGTTTCACGCATCGACAGTGGCGCGTCTCCGGCCCGCTGGCCTTGATCACTTCGGTCAGCGAGGCGCCACGGCCGGCGAATCCCGCAACCAGGCGCAGCACCTCGGCGGCGCGACGGATGCTCTGCGCGCCGGCCGCCTTTTGCGGCGCCGCCGCGCGCGACCCTACAGCCATGACCGGCAATCTCGTCTCTGATTTCAGGTCCGGAATTTCATTTGCGGTGAATCCCGGCGGCCTCTTCGAGCACCGCACATACCGCCGCCGTATCCTGCGCGCCGCGACCGTTGTTGAGCGCCGAGAAATACTGCTGGGTCGCCACCCCGAACAAGGGCATCGGGCAACGCAGGTCGAACGCGAATTCACTGATGATGTCGAGATCCTTCATGTACATCTCGATGCGTGCCGTCGGGTTGTCATAGTCGGCGTTGACCATCATCGGACCGCGCACCTGCAACATGCGCGAGGTGCCCGCGCTGTCTTTGAGCACATCGAGCACGGTTTGCAAATCCATCCCGGCACGGCCGGCCAGGGCGAAGGTCTCGGCGGCGGCGACGTTGTGAATATTGACCAGCACATTGGCCAGGTACTTCATCTTGCTGCCGTTGCCGAAGTCACCCAGATAGTGCTGCAGGCGCGACATGCCCGCGAAAATGTCGCCCAAACCATCGCAGGCGGCACGATCGCCGCTGGCGAACACCACCAAATCCTTGTTGGCAGCCTGCGCACCGGTGCCGCTCACCGGGCAGTCGACCATCGTCTTGCCGGCGGCCGCCAGCAGCGCGCGCATCTCCTCCTTGATGGTCAGGCGCATCGTGCTCATTTCCACCACCAGCGGATTGGCGCGCGCCGAGGCGATGCCGCCAGGGCCGCCGATCGCCGCCCGCAACGCCGACTCCGTGGGCAGAGATGTAATCACCACACGCGCCTTCTCGGCTACCTCCGCGGCGCTGGCAGCGACGTCTCCGCCCAAGCCCTCGATGCGCCGCAGGGCCTGCGCCGATATGTCGTATGCCAACACCGGGAAGCCGGCCTTGCGCAAATTCGTCGCGAAGGCGTTGCCCATGATCCCCACGCCGACGATCCCAACCAACTCTGTCCGCATCGCCCTACCCTTTCAAGAATGCTGCGCATGACGCGCCGGGATTGCCCCACTGAAAAGCGCCGCAACCCGACACCGATGCCTGAAGCAGGCGAATTGTAGACATGAATGCGCGGCAAAAGCACCTTGCCGTGCGGCAAAAAGTCCAAAATATAGGGAATACTTTTCTCTCGCCTGATGTTTGCGCCCTACCCCGGCGCGATCCTCACGCTCGCCGGCAGCTCTTGCTGGAATTGCCACCCTTTCGGTCATGGAATATCTGACAAGCGGGCAAGATGCAGAATTCTCCAATCACTTGTTCAGACGCCCGCAGTCGATACCGCAACTCCACATTGTGGACTTGTTGCGGCATGGCGAGATGCGCTGCCCACCCGCTTGCACCTGCAATCATCGCTCGCAACCGCCCCTGTTGCCGGGATTCAAACAGGCGCTACTGGCCTACGGCCTACACCGAGGCCATGCTTGCGCTGAGCCTTGCGATGGTGCGCGTGTTTGCCTGCACGCTCGATCTTCCCGCCGACTACCGCGATGGCATGTTCGCCAAACCGGAACATCACATCCGCCTCAACTATTCCCCGAACGGCGAAGTTCGAATCGATCGCGTTTCATGAATTTTTCGAAGCCTGTCTCGACGGCAGCTACATCAACTGCGGCTCAAGCATGCGCAGTGCAAGCTTATCGGGTGCGCGCGGGCTTGCCGTCAGGCAGCCGCAAAAACGCCGGCTTGGCACTCTTCGGCAATTGCCTGATCGCGTATTCGGCGCGCGCCGCGGCGGAGCGGTCGGCGTACGTGCGGGCGCCGACCAAGCGAACCGGCGGATTGGCGCGGGTATAGCGCGCGCCGCGGCCGGCGGCGTGCTGGGCATAGCGGCGCTGCAGATCGTTGGTGATGCCCGCGTAAAACGCACCGTTGCGGCATTCGATCAGATAGAGGTACCAGCGGGCATCCACGCAACAAGTATACGAAAGCGGCGGCAGCACGCTACCGCTCCTGCGGAGGATCGTAGATGAAAATGGCAAGCGTCGGGCAAGAGGTGCAACGCCAAGGCACCGACGACATGATTTTCGATGTACCGGCGATCATCGCCTACGTGTCCGGCCGGACCACGCTCTGTTCGGGTGACGTGAGCGCCACCGGCACCCCGGAAGGCGTCGGCTTCGCACCCAAGTCGCCCGTGTGGCTCAAACCCGGCGATTGCGTCGAAGTCGGCATTTCCTCGATCGGCGTGCTGGTCAATCCGGTGGTCGCTGAAGCACATCGAAGCGGCGCGGCCTGATCGGTCGTGTTGCCTTTTCGCCGCTGGAGCGAATTTCCGACGCTGTGGTGAAACGGCGGTGGCGCGATGGTCAACCAGGCGCGGTAGGAGCAAGCCAAACACCGGCTTGCGACATCTGGGAAAATCGATATCTGCTGCGCGATCGTAGCCGATCTGGCCGGCCTGCAACGCGTACCCGAATCCGCCACCACCAACGGGAGCCCTTTGATGAATTTCGACAACCTGCGTTTCGGCGCCGGCCGCGCCGGCGACCGCGACGAGTTGCGCACCCTGGTGCAGGGTGGCGGCAATTACACCAGCGACATTGACCATGCGGGGCAGTTGCACGGCTGTTTTGTGCGCTCCATCGAGGCGCACGCGCATATTCGCGGCATCGACGCGGCGCGCGCGCTCGCCCTGCCTGGCGTGCATGCGGTGATCACCGGCAATGACCTGCAGGCAGCCGGTATCGGCGTGATTCCGCCGCTGGCGATCTTCAATGGCCGCGACGGCAAACCGATGTTCCAGGCCGGGATTCCGCCGCTCGCCTACGACACGGTTCACCATGTCGGCGAGGCGGTGGCGCTGGTGCTTGCCGACAGTTTGCAGGTCGCGATCGACGCCGCCGGCCTGGTGACGGTCGATCTCGATGCCCAGCCGGTGGCAAGCGGCATCGACGCTGCCCTGGCAGCCGGCGCACCCAGCGTCTGGCCGGCGCTGCCGGGCAATGTCGCGCTCGATTGGGAAGATGGCGATGCCTTGGCTTCGCAGGCCGCGTTCGCCGCTGCTTTTCATGTTGAAGAGGTCGAGCTGGATGATCCGCCCCTGACCGCCTGCACCCTCGAGCCACGCGCAGCGCTTGCACAGTGGGACGCGACCGCAGAACGCTACACCTTGATCGCCAGTACCCAGGGCGTGATGGTGGTGCGCAAACTGCTCGCTGAAAGCGTGTTGCGGATCGCCCCCGACAAACTGCGGGTGATCACCCCGGATGTCGGTGGCGGCTTCGGCGCCAAGGTGCAGGCCTATCCGGAATATGCGGCATTGCTGTTTGCCGCCCGCGCAGTCGGGCGGCCGGTCAAGTGGACCGCCACCCGCACCGAGTGCTTTCTGGGAGACACCCGCGGCCGCGACTCGAAGCTCAAGGCAAGCATGGCTTTCGACCGCGCGGGGCGGATTCTCGGCGTGCGCGCCGATGCGACAGTCGGCGTTGGCGCCTACACCACCGCCTACATCGGCATTGTGGCCACCAACAACACCAAGAACTGCCTGTCCTCGGTTTACCGGATTCCCTCGATCCGCATGCGCTCGCGCGTGGTGTTCACCCATAACGCGCCGCTCGGGCCGTATCGCGGCGCCGGCCGCCCCGAGGCGATTTACCTTCTGGAACGGCTGCTCGATGGTGCCAGCGTGAAGTTCGGCGTCGACCGCGCCGAGATCCGCCGCCGCAACCTGATACCGGCTGCCGCCATGCCCTACAGCGCCCCCAACGGCCAGGTGTACGACAGCGGCGAGTTCGCGGCGGTGCTGGAGAAGGCGCTGCAACTGGCCGACTGGAACGGCTTTGCCGCACGCCGTGCCAGCGCCGCGCGCGCCGGCTTGTTGCGCGGCATCGGTATCTGCTGCTTTCTGGAAGTCGCCGGCGGCATTCTCGAAGAACCGGCACGGCTGCAGTTTGGTGACGATGGCACGCTGTGCATTCATACCGGGGCGCAGGCACTGGGCCAGGGGCATCTGGCGACCTACCCACGGATGGTGGCGCGGCACCTGGGCATCGAGGTCGGCAAGATTCGCCTGGTGGCCGGCGACAGCGACCAGGCGCCGGGCATCGTTGCCACCGTCGCTTCACGCTCGACGATGATGGTTGGCAGCGCCGCCACCATGGCCTGCGACGAGGCGATTCGCCGCGGCACTGCGATCGCCGCGCATCTGCTCGAGGCCGGGGTTAACGACATCGCATTCGCCAACGGTGAATTCCGCATTGTCGGCACCGACCGCGGTATTCCGATTCTCGACCTCACGCGCCGCCTGCGCATGGCGGGAAAACTGCCGCCGGACGTGCCGACGGAATTGAGCAACCTGGCGAAATTCACCTCGCCGGCGATGAGCTTTCCGAATGGCTGCCACGTGTGCGAGGTGGAGATCGACCCGGACACCGGCAACACCCGCGTCGTGCGCTATGCGGCGGTAGACGACGTCGGCGTCATTCTCGACCAGACCATCGTTGAAGGCCAGATCGTAGGCGGCGTCGCGCAGGGCCTGGGCCAGGTGCTGGGCGAGCAACTGCAGCATGACGCCAGCGGTCAGTTGTTGAACGCCTCGTTCATGGATTACCCGATGCCGCGTGCCGGCATCCTGCCGAGCATTCACATCGCCCATCAGGTGGTGCCCTGCCTTACCAATCCGCTGGGCGTCAAGGGCGCCGGCGAATCCGGTGTCACCGGGTCCCTGTCGGCGGCAAGCAGCGCGATTCTCGATGCGCTGTCTGCGCGCGGCGTCATATCGATGGACCTGCCGTTCACGCCGGCGCGCGTGTGGGGGGCGTTGCAGCAAGCCGGACGCGAGAAGGCCGCATGAAAACACGCAAGGAAGCGATGACTGGTCGGCTTGCCCATGCCGACCCGGGAAAGATTCCATGCGCCCGGTCGTCATCCACGGCGCATCCAGACCGCCGGGCCGGCATGGCGCACGCGACCGAGCTGCAACCATGAGCAGTGACATCAGCCGCATCACGCGCGCTCTCGAATTCGCCTGCCGCAAGCATGTGCATCAACGACGCAAGGGTGAGCACGGCGAGCCCTATGTCAATCATCTCGCCGAAGTTGCGCACCTGGTGGCCGAGGCCACTGGCGGCAACGATGCCAACCTGGTGATCGCCGCCCTGCTGCATGACTGCGTCGAAGACCAGGGCGTGACGCGCGACGAAATCGCCGCCGTCTTCGGCGACGATGTCGCCGGCCTCGTGATGGAAGTCACCGACGACAAGCAGATTCCGAAACACCTGCGCAAGCTGGCGCAAGTGGAACACGCCGCGCGCATCTCGGCGCGCGCACGGGTGCTCAAGATCGCCGACAAGACCGCCAACCTGCGCTCGATCCAGCACAGCCCGCCGGCCTGGCCGGCCGGCCGCAAGCGCCGCTATTTTGCCTGGGCCCAGGCGGTGGTCGCCGGGGCGCGTGGCAGCAACCCGGCAATCGACGCCGCGTTCGATGCCGAAGTCGAGCAGGCGATGGCGGCCGGCATCGCCCAGCGCGGGTTTGTGTGGCATGCGGGGCTGGAGACCGAAGGAGACGACTGATTGCCTGTGCCGCACGCGCGGCGCCTCGCGTGCGACAGGGTTCGCGGCAGGCGGCCGGGCGCCAAGCATGCAGCGGATTCACCTTTCGGGAATTGCAGACTGCATGACAACATCGTGCCTCTGGCGCGGCGGTCGTGCTTGTGGTGTCGATCAAGACCGCTAAACCTGGCGATAAATTTTCGGCCGCTTGCGCACCATTTCAATCAGCGACTACTCGCCCTCGGCCACGACGTGGCCCGTGGGCCAGGGAGGCCGCGGCTCCAGACCGATCAGCGGCATCACTGTTGCGTGCTTCAGCGTCTGTGCGATGATCCCGCAGGCGTTCTTGAACCAAGGATACCTACGTGAAAATCTACTACGCCCCCAACACCCGCGCTGTGCGCATCGTCTGGCTGTTCGAGGAGCTCGGCCTGCCCTACGAACTCGAGCGCTTCAAGCTGGGCGACCCCGGCATGCGCGCCCCGGAGTATCGGAAGGTCAACCCGATGGGCCGCGTGCCCACCCTTGAGGACGGTGACCTGACCATGTCAGAGTCCGGTGCCATCGTGCAGTATGTCCTCGCACGCTACGGCAACGGCCGCCTGGTGCCGGCACAGACTTCGCAGGATTTCGGCCCCTACCTGCAATGGCTGCACTATGCGGAAGGCATGCTCATGCCGCCGGTCAACACCATCGTGGTCGAGACCATGCTGTTGCCACCTGAGCGGCGCAACCAGGGCAATGCCGATCGCGCCCTGAAACTTCTTACGCGCATGCTTGTTCCGGTCAACGCCCACCTCGAGGGGCGCGAGTTCCTGGCCGGCGAATTCAGCGGTGCCGACATCATGACCGGTCATGCCTGCACGGTGGCTGCGAACCTGGGCGCGGATGTGTCGGACAAGCCGCACCTGGCGGCCTACATCGCACGCATCAACGCGCGGCCGGCGCTCAAGCGGTCCTGGGCGGCTTGAGGCTCGCCCTGAACCCGTTTGCCGTGAAGCCCTGCAGTGATATCGACGACCACGCGAAACCGGTCACCGCCCGTGCTTGCTGAAGGCAGCATCCCCATATTGGCGGTTCAGCGCGCGGCAATCGCGGCCGGCAAATCGACCCTGCAGACACGCGCGGCGGCGGCGGATGCGGCGGCTGGTCGTGATGGGCGAAATCGAAGCCGAACATGCCCATGCCCATGCCCATGCCAACCGGCTTGAGCGTCACGTTTTCGCAGGCGGCAAGCCGCTGCATGGACCGTTGCCACTGCCCGAACACCGCTTCGCGCTGACCGGCGTAGGGGCCGATGCCGATCGGCCCGCCCACATGGTTGAGCACTGGCGTGGTGTCGGAAAATTCGCTGGCCGGATCGGCCGCAGTCGCCGCGGTGCGCAGCGACGCCCACGGCGCATTGCGTCGGACACGGGCGCGCATCGCCGTCTGGGTGACAATACGACACTGCGCGGGCTGCACCCAGCCACAGACCAGCGGCAACCCCATCCCGTGAAATCCCCCTACCGCCTGTTCCTCATCATTACCCTGCCGCTGTCGGCGGTGAACCTGCTCAACCAGGCCTCGCGTACGGTGATGGCGATCATCGGCCCCTTGATGGCGGCCGAATTTTCATGGTCGGCCAGCGAACTCGGTCTGCTGGCCGCCTGTATGTACGCGGCTTATGCGGCGGCGCAGTTGCCGGTCGGTGTCGCGCTCGACATGTTCGGACCGCGTCGCATCCAGGCTTGTTTCGCTCTCCTGGCCGCTGTCGGCTTTGCGATCTTCGCGCTATAACACCAATTGGCTGGGTTCGCCGTGGCGCGCATCATCCTCGGCATCGGCGTGTCGGCGGCGCTGATGGCGATCCTCAAGGCCAACAGCCAGTGGTTCGCCCCGGCCCAGGTGGCCCACATGACCGGGCTTGCGATGGTGGCGGGATCGCTTGGCAGCGTGCTCACCACAACCCCGGTCCAGGCCGTGCTGCCCGGCATGGGCTGGCGCGGCGTGTTCTGGCTGATGTGTGGCGCGTCGGTCGCCACCGCGTTGTGGATCGCCCTCTCGGTGCGCGACAAGCCGCTGCCCGCCGCGCGCGGCAGCCTGAAGGCCGAGAGCGCGGTCGTCGCCGCGATCGTGCGCGCCCCGCAGTTCTGGCGCTACGCTCCTGCCGCCGCCATGCTCTCGATTCTCAACTTCACCTATCTCGGACTGTGGATCGGTCCCTGGCTGCGCGATGTCGCCGGCTATGACGCTCCGGCGCGGGCAAATACCCTTTTGCTCTACACGCTTGCCATGATGGCCGGCGGGCTGGTCATCGGATGGGCGGCCAGCCGTGCCCAGGCGCGCGGCTGGCCCTCGATACTGGTGCCGGCCCTATGCGCAGCCGGCCTCCTCATCGCGCAATTAGGCCTGATGCTGCAGCCCGGGAGCGCGGCGGCGGTGACCGCACTGTGGCTGCTGTTCGCCTTTTGCGGCACCGGTGGCCCTGCCGGTTACATCGCGTTAGGCCAGATGTACCCGATCGAGCAGACCGCGCGCGTGGCCACCGCCGTCAACACGCTGACCCTGGCAGGCTCCTTCCTGCTGCAATGGGCGATCGGCGCGATTCTCGATCTGTGGCCGCGTACTGTCACCGGAGGCTGGGATCCGCATGGCTATTCTGCAGCGCTGGCATTGTCGGTCGCCGTGCAACTGCTGGTGGTGGCGCGCGCGGCGGGCGTTGGAATGCCTTGGCGCCACCGCGCCCGAAACTGCTGACGCCCG
>CAYYFR010000003.1:0-6940 GCA_964470865.1 uncultured Burkholderiales bacterium
GCGCGCGCGCGCGCACTTGCGCCACCGGCACCACTGCTGCGAACGGCTTGCCGCGTTTGGTGATGATGGTGGTCTTGCCACGGCTGGCGCTATCGACCAGCGCCGGAAAAAGTCTGCGCGCTTCTTCAGCGCCGATCGAGTGTTGGTTTGCCATTTTCACTCCAATTACGTACGGACTGTACAGCAAAGACGAGACCCTGGTCAAGTGTGAGTCTACGGAACCGTGTGCGGCACGAACATCGCACTTTCACGCGCACGCGGCGGTCGAGATGCGCCTTGAATTCCAGTATTCCGGGCGCTCCGTTTGTGGTGATGCAATCGGGAATTTTCGCAGGCTGTGCTGTTGTCGATCGGTGCCTACGATCCCAATGGCAGCTTCATGTCGGATGCGCACATGAACCCGAACGAAGCCACCATGGCGTGGCGCGACAGCCGCGACTCATGCGATGGTCCACCATTTCGACACGTTTCAGCTCGGTTTCGAGGACTTTGGCGCGACCAGGATAGCGCTGGCGTCGGCTTGCGCCCACCGCCAACAACAATCAGTGACGAATCTATAGAAACTTTTTTGAAATCGATGTCAATCTCGTGACGGCATTTGGACGCCACTGTCTTGACGACAAAATCCGGTAACGTATGCAGATGATTCAAACCCTCATTGCGCTCACTGCAGCCGCGCTTTCGCCTTGGGCAGGCGTTCTGTGACATTGCGGATCTTGTGGATCCGGCAGCGCTGGACATGCGCGGCATCGCCGCAGCGCTGCTCGATGGCCGAGCGCAGCGCTTTCGAGCCGTTGATCACTCACAGGCGAGGAACGTTCAGGTCAACACCGCAGTCGGCCAGGGAACCCAGCAGGTCCTTCGAACAGTGCCGGGAAATAGCGGCTGCGCGAGCATTTGAAAGCGATCGCGCAAGCCGCGCCGGACGCGTGAACACACCGCGATCACCCGCGAAGCTTCCGGTTAACCGATACAATCATGTCCCCACGCGCCCGTAGCTCAGATGGATAGAGTACTGCCCTCCGAAGGCAGGGGTCACACGTTCGAATCGTGTCGGGCGCGCCAGATTTCTCCTTGAACTTGAGCCAAGCCCGCGCCCCATGTCTGCTCGACAATTGGCGTCCTGGCTTGAAACCCGGCGTGCAGTTAAAACCCTCGATGCCCGTGCGTCGCGGCGGCTGCCATGGGCAGGCGTACTGCGACGCGATCCGATCAATATCGGGCGACCACGCCTGATCATCCCGACAATCCTCCGATGACCCTGCCGCCAATTGAACAACGCATCGCCAACGAACTTGCTGTCCCCGTAGCCAAGGTACAAGCTGCCGTGCGCCTGCTTGACGAAGGTGCCACCGTTCCCTTCATCGCACGCTATCGCAAGGAGGTCACCGGCGAACTCGACGATACCCAGCTGCGTACACTCGAAGCGCGCTTGGCCTATTTACGCGAACTTGAAGACCGGCGCGACGCGGTGCTCGCTGCGATTGATGCGCAAGGCAAGCTCTCACCCGAACTGCGCGCCAGCGTCGAGGCCGCCGAAGACAAGGCGAGGCTTGAAGACCTGTACCTGCCTTTCAAGCAAAAGCGCCGCACCAAGGCCCAGATCGCGCGCGAAGCCGGGCTCGAGTCGCTGGCCGACGCCTTGCTCTGCGCGCCATCGCTTGATCCGCAATCGGAGGCAGCGGGCTATTTGCGTGCGCCGTTCAAAACCCCTGACGATATCGACCACCCCGGCGTGCCGGACGCCAAGGCTGCGCTCGATGGCGCGCGCCAGATCCTGATGGAACGCTTCGCCGAAGATGCCGATCTGCTGGCAGCGTTGCGGGAATACATGCTGGAGCATGGCGTGGTGCAATCGAAACTGGTCGAAGGCCGGGCCGAGTCCGGCGCCAAGTTCGCCGATTATTTCGACTACGACGAGCCTCTTGGTCGCGTGCCTTCGCATCGCGCGTTGGCCATGTTTCGCGGTCGCCGCGAAGAAGTGCTGTCGGTGGTCCTGCGGCTGGACAGCGAAGCAGAACGCCCCGACTGGAGCGCGCCGCACAATCCCTGCGAGCAGCGCATCGCCGCGCGCTTCGCCGTGCGCGACAGCGGTCGGCCGGCCGACAAGTGGCTGGCCGACTCGGTGCGCTGGGCCTGGCGCGTGAAGATCGCGCTGCACCTGGAAACCGAGCTCATGGGCGCGCTGCGGGAGCGCGCCGAGGAAGAGGCGATCCGCGTGTTCGCCACCAACCTCAAGGACCTGCTGCTGGCATCACCCGCCGGCCAGCGCCCTACGCTGGGTCTGGATCCGGGCCTGCGTACCGGCGTCAAGGTGGCGGTGGTTGACGCCACCGGCAAGCTGGCCGCCACCGCCACCATTTACCCGCACGAGCCGCGCCGCGACTGGGCCGGCTCGCTTGCGCTGCTCACACCACTGGTGCGCGCGCATCGGGTTGAGTTGATCGCCATCGGCAATGGCACGGCTTCGCGTGAAACCGAACGCCTGGTCGCCGATCTGATGGCGGCGTTGCCGGAGGCCGGGCTGTCGAAAATCATCGTGTCCGAGGCCGGCGCCTCGGTGTATTCCGCGTCCGAATTCGCCGCGCGCGAGTTTCCGGAACTCGACGTCAGCTTGCGCGGCGCGGTGTCGATCGCGCGTCGCCTGCAGGACCCCTTGGCCGAATTGGTCAAGATCGATCCCAAGTCGATCGGTGTGGGCCAATACCAGCACGACGTGAACCAGGCGCGGCTGGCGCGCAGCCTCGACGCGGTGGTGGAGGATTGCGTCAATGGTGTGGGGGTGGATCTCAACACCGCGTCGGTGCCGCTGTTGACGCGCGTTTCCGGCCTGTCCGCCGGTATCGCCGCCAGTATTGTCAGCTATCGCGATACCCATGGACGCTTCAGCGAGCGCGAGCAATTGCGCCAGGTGCCGCGGCTGGGCGACAAGGCCTTTGAGCAAGCTGCCGGCTTCCTGCGCATCCCGAACGGCAGCAATCCGCTGGATGCTTCCGGTGTGCATCCGGAGGCCTATGGCCTGGTGCGCAAGATTCTGACAGAACTCGACCGCGACATGCAGTCGTTGATCGGTGATACCGCGACGCTGCGCAAACTTGCGCCAGCCAGGTATGCCGACGCACGCTTTGGCGTACCGACGGTGGCCGACGTGCTCAAGGAGCTGGAGAAACCCGGACGTGATCCGCGGCCTCAATTCAAGGCGGCGAAATTCCAGGAGGGCGTCAACACCCTGGCCGATCTGAAACCCGGCATGTTGCTCGAAGGGGTGGTGACCAATGTCGCCAACTTCGGCGCCTTCGTCGACATCGGGGTGCACCAGGACGGCCTGGTGCATATCTCGGCCCTGGCCGAGAAGTTCGTGCGCGACCCGCACGAGGTGGTCAAGGCCGGCCAGGTGGTGCGGGTCCGGGTTCTCGAGGTTGACCTGAAGCGGCAACGGGTGGCGCTCACCATGCGCCTGGCCGAAAAGCCGGCGCCTGCGGCGGCGCGCGATCATGCGCGGCCCGGCGCGGCGGCAGCCGGTGCACAGCGTGCGCGCCCGCGCGAAATGCCGGCGGCGCCGGCCGCCAATCCGATGGCGGCGGCGCTGGCAAGGGCGCAGGCCCAGACGCGCGGCAGGTAGGCGCGGGCGCAGGGTGTAGCCGTGGATGACGGCGCGGGAGCATCCGGTCAACGCCAGGCACAATGTTTGCGTTATAGCTGTGTAGCCGAAATCGCTCAGAAAACCCATGAACACCGGTTCCGCCCATTCCCATCCCCGCCCCCATTCCCATCCCCATTTCGGCCGCCCGCTGTGCCGCGACGATCTGGTGTCCGGTTCGCTGCGCGCAGCCTTCGTCAATAGCGAGATGGCGGCCATCGCCTGGAGCCAGGCCCGGCTCGATGCGTCCCTTGACTGTGTGCTGGCGCAACTGCCGCCGGGCGATGTCTGGGTGTTCGGCTACGGATCGCTGATCTGGAACCCCCTGATCACGTTTGCCGAACGCCGCCTGGCGAAGGTCTATGGCCTGCACCGTTCGTTCTGCCTGTGGTCGCGCATCGGTCGCGGCACGCCGCAACAACCCGGCCTGGTGCTGGGCCTGGATCATGGCGGCTCGTGCGCCGGGCTGGCTTACCGCATCGAAGCGCAACATGCACGCGAAGAGCTGCGCCTGTTGTGGCGGCGCGAAATGGTGACCGGTGCCTACGTCCCTACCTGGGTCAAGGCACGCACGCCGCAAGGCGCGGTGCCTGCCATCGCCTTTGTGATCAACCACCGCAGCGTCGCTTATGCCGGCAAGCAGAGCACACCGGCGGCCGCCCGCTGCATCGCCACCGCGAGCGGCTTGCACGGCCCGTGCACCGAGTATCTGGTGCGCACCCTGCGCGGGCTGCGCGAGCACGGGATCGAAGACCACGCCCTTTGCGCGGTCGAGCGCGAACTCGCGGCCCTGCCCGCCTGAACCGCAGGCGCTGCGGCGCTGCGGCGCATGCGGGTGAGCATTTGCGCGACAATCGCGTTTTTCCGCCTGACCTTTGAGCGCCTGGCCGCGCCTGCCCTGCAACCCCATGAAACTCGCAACCCTCAAGGATGGCTCGCGCGACGGCATGCTGGCCGTGGTTTCGCGCGACCAGAAGACCGCGCACTTGACCGACGGCATCGCCCCGACCCTGCAACGCGCGCTTGACGACTGGCCCTTCATCGCCCCCCAACTGGAGGACCTGGCGTTGCAATTGAACAGCGGGCGCGCGCGCCGCTCGTTTGAATTCGTGCCTGCCAACTGCATGGCGCCCCTGCCGCGCGCGCACCAGTGGATCGACGGTTCGGTATATGAGCAGCATGTCGAACTGCTGACCCGTGTCTTCAGCGGCAAGCTGCCGGACAACCTGTGGCGTGAACCGATGATGTACCAGGGGGGCTCGGACGACTTTCTCGGGCCCTGCGATGCGGCGGTATTCGCCGAGGAGCACTGGGGCATCGATTTCGAACCGGAGCTCGGGGTGATCCTTGGCGATACGCCGATGCAAGTACGCAGGGACGATGCGCTGGATCAAGTGCGCCTGCTGGTATTGATCAACGACTGGTCGCTGCGCAACCTGATCGCCGCCGAAATCGGCAAGAGCTTCGGTTTTTTGCAAAGCAAGCCCGCCACCGGGTTCGCACCCCTGGCGGTGACGCCGGACGAGCTCGGCCTGGTCTGGGCCGGCGGGCTCGCGCACCTGGGCGTCGCGGTGGACTGGAACGGCGTGCGTTTCATGAACGCCAACGCCGGGGTCGGCACCCGCTTTTCGTTCACCGAATTGATCGTCCACGCCGCCAAGACGCGCAACCTGCGTGCCGGCACCATCATCGGCTCGGGTACGGTTTCCTCCGGCGGCAACGTCGGTTGCGTGGCCGAATTGCGGGCGCGCGAAGCGCTCGAAGCCGCCGATGACAAGGGGAAACCGGGCCGCGCGCGCACCGAGTTCATGAAGTTCGGCGATCGCGTTCGCATCGAAGCTTTCGACGCTGCCGGTTCTTCGGTATTCGGCGCGATCGACCAGGAGGTCGTATCGTTGCGCAAACGGCGGGCGCCTGGTGCCGCACACGAACAGCGGCAGTCGGACTTGGCTGCCGCAGACGAGGCGCCGGCTGCAGCAAGCGCAACCGAACCTTACGTGCTGCAAGCGACGCCAGCCGAAAACGATGTGGCTGAAGTGTCGCTGGCGGCAGCGGCGACCGTGGAACCGGCAGCCGACGCGGCCGCCAGCGCCGTAGCGGATGCGCCGCAAGCGCCCGAAGCGCGGGTTCCCGGTCCGGATGCAGCGCCACCGCAATCGGCTTGACCCTATCGGCCGCCGCCGTGCGTTTATGCGGGCATGGATGCCGCATTCGCTCGATATTTCGCCGCTGACGGAAAGCCTGGGCCGATCCGCTTTGGAGCGTGTGATTGGAGCGGTGGCGTGAACTACGATGCCGGCGCCGACAGTCACCTGGCGCATGAAGCGGCCAATCATCAAACGGCGGCTGAGGCGGCCGGCGATGCCGATAGTGCACTGATGCTGGCTTACGCCGGCGGCGATGGCGGCGCGTTCGATCGTTTGTATGCGCGCCATTCCGGGGGTACCTATCGTTACTTTCTGCGCAGCCTGCGCAACGAAGCGCTGGCGCACGAGTTGTTCCAGGATTTGTGGATGAACCTGATCCGCGCGCGCGTCACCTACGTGGTCGAGGCCCGTTTCGCCACCTGGCTCTACCGCATGGCGCATAACCGCTTGATCGACCACTATCGACGTTCCAGCGTGGTGCAACTGGTGGCCCTTGAGACCGATGACGACGCGCCGGACGAGATCAACGCCGACAGCGCGCCTGGCCCGGAAACCATCGCCGCGTCGCGCCAGGCGGCGCAGCACTTGCTACAGCAGGTCGAAGCGCTGCCGGCGGCACAGCGCGAAGCGTTCCTGCTGCAGGAGGAAGGCGGCCTGAGCCTGGCCGAGATCGCCGCGGCCACCGGTGCCGGCATCGAGACCGTCAAGAGCCGATTGCGTTACGCGATGACGCGCCTGCGCCAGGCGATGAAGGATTTCAGATGAGCGAAGAACGCGATCGCGAGTTGTCGCGGCACTACCGGGCGGCGTCTGCCGAAATGCCGCCACCGGCGCTTGGGCGCGCGATCCGTGCCGCAGCCGCACAAGCCGTAGCCGCGCCGCCAGGGCGTTGGCAACGCAAATGGGGTTTGCCATTGGCCATGGCCGCCAGTGTCGTGCTGGGCTTGGGCATGGTGTTGCGGGCGGCACTGGAGCGCCCTGACCTGCAGCCGCCGCCTGTATCCGCAACCGCGACGGCGCCCTATCCACCTGCGGCGGAGGTACGCGGTTCCGGATCGGTGGCGATGCCGTCTGCCATGCCGACGCCGGAGCCTGCGGTCCGGTCCCGGGCGGCGCCCGCGGCTGCTGCGGCGCCCGCCGCTGCTGCGGCGCC